>WANG01000065.1 GCA_015521945.1 Candidatus Hydrothermarchaeota archaeon | reverse complement strand
CAGATACCCGAGCTGGTGGACATGCACATGCCCCCCGAGGCGGGCTTCCACAACCTGGCGGTGGTGTCCATAAGGAAGCGCTACCCGGGGCACGCGAAGAAGGTTATGTTCGCCCTCTGGGGGATGGGGCAGATGGCTCTCACCAAGATAATAGCGGTGGTGGACCACGACGTGAACGTGCAGGACTGGCGGGAGGTGCTGTGGGCCGTGAGCACCAGGGTTGACCCCGCAAGGGACCTGGTGGTGGTGAGAGACGCCCCCGCGGACACCCTTGACCACTTCTCCCCGCTGCCAAATCTGGGCTCAAAGCTCGGGATAGATGCCACCGTCAAGTGGCGGGAGGAGGGCTTCACCAGGGAGGTGCCCGAGGCGCTTGAGATGAGCCGGGAGATAAGGGAGCTGGTAACAAAGAGGTGGCAGGAGTACGGGCTCCAGTAATACCCTGTTCAGTTAAAGTTGTACTGGTTAAATTTTAATTTACTTACTCTGCTGGACAGGCGGTGCTTTCATGAGCGAGACCGAGCAGGGCTGGAAGAACCTGCCCGTGGGCGCCAGGCATCATAGAGCCTACGTCTCCCCGCCCGAGAGCTACGATATAGGCGGAGCTTACCAGTTTGCGCTGCTGGTTTTTCTGGGGCTCAGGGAGTGGCACTACCTGCTTGACGTTGGATGCGGCTCCCTGCGGGGCGGGAGGTTCTTCATCTCCTACCTGCTTCCCGGGAGGTACCACGGCATAGAGCCCAACACGTGGCTGGTGAGGGATGCGATAGAGAAGGAGATAGGGGAGGACATGGTGAGGCTGAAGAAGCCGGTGTTCAGCGACGACTCCAACTTCACCCTGAGCACCTTCGGCAGGAAGTTTGACTTCATTCTGGCCCAGTCCATCTTCTCCCACGCCTCAAAGGCGCAGATAAGGCGCTGCCTCTCCGAGGCTAAGAAGGTGATGAAGCCCGAGAGCATCTTCGCCGCCACCTTCGTTGAGGGTGATGAGGACTACGAGGGGGATGAGTGGGTTTACCCGGGGGAGGTCTCCTACACCTTTGACACCATGCGCTCCCTTGCTGAGGAGCAGGGGTTCGCCTGCGTGAAGCTTGACTGGCCCCATGCGTACATGCAGCAGTGGGTTGCCATAGTGCACCCCGAGAACTTGGAGAACCTGCCGGCGATGTGCGACGCCGCAAGGGTGAAGAGGCTTGAGAGGGAGCTGGAGTACTACAGGGAGAGGCTGCAGAGCATAACCACCCACCCCTACGTTAAGCTCGGGCTGAAGGTGAACTCGGCGATAAATGCAGTAAAGCGCTGGTGCTCGGGGATGCTGAAGCTGGGAGCCCTCCTGCTCCAGGTGCCTCTTTTTGAGTACCTCGCCCTCACGGTCTGATGAGCAGGAACCTCTCCGGCTCCTTTTCCATGTCTATGAACTCGTCTGCCGCCTGAATGAGCTTGGAGGAGCAGCTCCTGCCGAAGGCCATGACCTCAACCCTGCACCCCAGAGCCCTTCGCAGGTGCTCAACCAAGGGGGTGAAGTCCCCGTCACCGCTTACGAGCACCACAACGTCAAGCTTTGGAGCCAGCTCTATGGCGTCCATGGCTATGCCTATGTCCCAGTCACCCTTCTTGTGACCCCCGGGAAAAACCTGCAAATCCTTCGCCTTCACCTCGTACCCTATGTTCTGAAGGGCGTCAAAGAAGGCCTGCTCCTCCTCTATGCCGGCACGTATCACGTAGGCTATGGCGCGTATCAGGCTCCTCCCCCTGACTGCCTCCCTGAGAACCTCACGGAAGTTGACCTTGGTGCCGTACAGCGCCCTGGCGGAGTAGTAGAGGTTCTGCACGTCAACGAAAACTCCCACCCTCTGTCCCGAGTAGAGCCTGGTGGTGTCGTAGGAGCGCAGGTGCCTCACCTCTCCTGAGAACTTCACGGCAGGAATATTTATGAATATCGGAGGTGCATGGCGATAAGGTTTTATATTCTGCCACCCAGGGTGAGGTATGGTTGAGGTAAGGCCCTTCAGAGGTGTCAGGTACTCGGTTGAGGAGCTATCCAGGGTTGTGGCGCCTCCCTACGACGTAATCTCCGAGGAGGAGCTGCAGCGCTACTACTCGGCTCACCCCAACAACGTG
>WANG01000064.1 GCA_015521945.1 Candidatus Hydrothermarchaeota archaeon | reverse complement strand
GTACAGCTCCACCGCCTGCTCCACGCTCTCCGGCATCATCACCAGCACGCCGGCGACGGTTGAGGGCATGGCATCCATCAGCTCCGCCGCCCTCTCGGGGGTTATCCTCCTGGGCGAATTTACGGGCACCACCAGCAGCCCCGCCATGTCCGCGCCCACCTCGGCGAGCAGCTCAAGCTCCTCCTCGGTACGGTTGCCGCACACCTTCACCAGAACCATGCTCACCCCCCGAAGCCTCGCAGCGCCTCAAGCTTCTCCAGGGCTCTGCCCGAGTCTATGCTCCTCTCAGCTAAGGAGATGCCGGAGGCTATGCTCTTGGCTCTCCCGCCCACGTACACCGCGGCACCCGCGTTTAGCAGCACCACCTCCCGCTTAGGACCCTCAACCCTGCCGGACAGCACCTCCACCGCGAGCTCTGCGTTCTCCTCGGGGGTGCCACCTCTGAGCTCCTCCAGCTCGGCCCTTGAGAACCCGAACTCCTCAGGCTCAAGCTGGTACACCTCAACCCTCCCCCTCCTCACCTCAGCCACCTTGGTTGAGCCGCACACCGAGAGCTCATCCATCCCCGGCTCTCCGTGCACCACCAGGGCATGCTCGGTGCCCAGCCCCTGAAGGGCGCCGGCAACCAGCTCAATCACGCTCTCGCCGTAAACCCCCAGCACCTGCGCCTGGGCGCCGGCGGGGTTGGTCAGCGGACCCAGGAGGTTGAAAACCGTGCGGATTCCGATCTCCCTCCTGGGACCCAGGGCGTGCTTCATAGCGCTGTGAAACACGGGGGCAAACATGAACCCTATCCCAAGGCTCTCAATGCACCTCTCCACCTCCTGCGGGGGCAGGTCTATCCTCACCCCCAGCGCCTCCAGCATGTCGGCGCTTCCCGAGCCCGAGCTCACCCCCCTGTTCCCGTGCTTCGCCACGCACACCCCGGCGCCGGCCACCACGAAGGCGGAGGTGGTGGAGATGTTGAAGGTGCTCATGCCGTCCCCTCCGGTTCCGCAGGTGTCCACCAACCTGCCCTCAACCTTCGGGTTTATCTTAGCTGAGAACCTGCGCATCACCCTTGCGAAGGCGGCAAGCTCCTCCGCAGCCTCCCCCCTCATCCGCAGAGCCACCAGGAACCCCGCAATCTGGGCTGGAGTGGCGCTGCCGCTCATTATCATCTCCATCGCTTTCTCCGCTTCCTCGGGGCTCAGCCTTCCGCCTTCCACAACCTTCGCTATGAGCTCCTTCATCACTCCACCTTCAGGTAAACCCTGCCCTTGGGGTTCCTCTCCGCCAGGTCGCCCGCATACACCTCAAACACACCCTCAAAGCTAACACCCTCAATCTCAGGTGAGCTCACCCTGTCAACCAGCTCAAAGCTCGGGAGCATCTCCGTCCTGCTGAGCACCACTATGCTCCCGCCGGTCATCTGGGCACCCACCCTTGACTCAGCCGAGCCCAGCACCAGCAGCCCCGAGCGCATCCTTACCCCAGCGAAGCTCTCAGCTCTGCCCATCACCGTAACCCTACCTCCGCTCAGGCAGTGCCCAGCCTCGGTGCCCGCATTCCCGTGCACCAGTATGCTGCCCCCCCTCATCCCCCTCCACTCTCCCCTGTAGGCGCATCCTAAGTAGTCGCCGGCATCCCCCTGAACCTCAAGCTCCCCGCCGCTCATCATCATGCCCGCAAAGCTGTCCACGCTACCCTGCACCAGTATGCGCCCGCCCCTCATCCAGGCGCCGGTGTACATTCCCGTGCTCCCCTTCACCAGGATTTCACCCGCGCTCATGCCCCTGCCTATCCACTTCGTCCTCGGAACATCTCCCTCTATGACTATGCGCGTCTCCCCAGGGGTATCCCCAGCCTCGCCGCTGACCGAGAAGAAGTCCCCCAGCCTGCGCCTCCTGTTGCCCGAGTACACCTCAAGAGCCTCAATCTCCTCAACGCTCTTGCCGGCGAACACGTCGCAGGATATGCTCTCCGCCGAAAGCCCGCATGCGGGCTGCTCTAATGGCCTGAGTACGAGCTCCTTCACCTATCTCACCCCAGAGTCAACCTTCACAGCCTCCGGAGAGGTGAGGTACACCTCCTGCACCGGGTAGTTTGCCAGGTTAACGGTGTAGAAGCGCTTGAAGTAGTAGTCCACATCCTTCAGAACCTCACGCTCAAGCTCCTCTCCAACCCCGGCATCCACGTACAGCGTCCTCCCGCTGACCACCTTCACGACCTCGCCGTCTCTCACCACAACCTCACCGCCCTTAACCGTCAGAGCCGTGGCAGAGAACGCCCGCTCCACGGCCTCATAATCCCTCGCCGGGTCGGTGCTCTCCGGGTCAATCCTGTACACCGCCACATCCGCATCCGCGCCCACACCTAAGTGCCCCTTGGACTCAAGCCCGAGGCTCCTCGCCTGCGCTGTCCTGGTGACCCAGCATATCTCGCTCCACCCGTACTCCCTGTCAATGGAGCCCAGCACCGTGTTCTTCTGCGCCGCCCTGTGCAGGCGCTCCAGCACCTCCTCCCTGCTCTTGGCGCTCATGAGCCAGGCTACTATCTTCGGGTAGGTGAAGAAGGGCGCACCGTTGGGGTGGTCGGTGGTGAGCATCACCTTCTCGGGGCTCTCAACCAGCAGGGCAAGCTCCAGCCCTATGGCCCACTGCACCCCCGAGACTGGGCTCTTCTCGGAGTACACGAAGGGAGTAACCCCAGGGGCGGTCTCAAGCTCAATGTCCTTGTTTGCCCACTTCAGCCCCGTCAGGGAGGAGAGGTAGTACTCCATCGGCCCGTCGGCGGTCATTGTGGTGGTGTCTCCGAACACCACCTGCCCCATGTCCAGCACCAGCCTGTCTGAGGAGTTCACAGCCTTCGCGATGCTCTCAGCCTCGGAGCTGAAGTTCCTCCAGGAGTCACCCCCGTAGCTGTGGAACTGGGCGTGGGTGAGCTGCAGCACCTGCCGCTCCCTGCTGGGCTTCACATCCCTCGTTAGCTCCAAGGTCTCAAGGGTGGTGGTGAAGTTGCCCACCCTGCCCAGGTTGTTGGGGTGCAGGTGCACGCTGTGGGGGAGGGAGAGCCTCTCGTTTATCTCCATCAGCCCCCTGATTATCTCCCTGGGGGTTATGTCAAAGTGGGGCACCCTGTCGTCAAGGCTCCTGACGTCCCTGCCCCAGCCCCACGCCTCGCTGCCACCAGGGTTAACCGCCTTTATGGCGTACCCCTTGGTGGCTCTCAGCAGCCACGCAGCGTAGGCGCAGGCGTGCTCAATCCTGCCCTCGCTCAGGTAGTGCATTATGAGCCAGTTGTTGCCCATCACCGTCAGGGCGCCCTTGTCAAGCATGGGTATGTCGTGCAGCTCCTCGTGGGTGTGCCTCGCCATCAGGGGTGGCAGGGCTGCGGTGAAGGCGGTGGTGTACCCCATCTTTGAGTAGGCGTACCCCGTGAGGAAGGTGGAGGGGGTGGAGTACCCGCACACCGAGCGGGTAACCGAGGTTCTCGGGGCGACGTTGCGCAGGTGGTCCTCGGGACGCATCAGGCGGGCGGTGTTCACCTTGCCCCCCGCTATGTGGGAGTGAATCTCCACACCGCCCGGCATGACCAGCATTCCGGAGCAGTCAATCTCCTTTGCCCCGCTCACCTCCTCAACTATCTTCCCGTTCTCAATAAATATATCCATCTTCTCCCCATTAACTCCATTAGCCGGGTCGTAAACATACCCGTTTTTGAGCACGAGCTTCATCAGCACCACCTTAGCCCTTAATCTCCTTTACACGCTCAAGAATTCTCTGCAGCACCTCAACGTCGCTGAGCACACCCTCGGGAGGCTCCACCACCTTCCTGAGCCTCAGGGGCACCACGTCCATGCGGTACGCGGTGCCCTCCACCTCAATACCCGCAATCGCCGCTGGTATAACCACGTCCGCCACCATGGTGGTGGGTGTAGGGTGCACATCTATTGCAACTATCGGCATCTTCAGCATGTTCTCCACGCTGGGCTTCGGGAAGTTTGACACCGGGTCGCTCGCCACCACCAGCATGGCGTCGCACTCGCCCCTCTGGAGCACGTCATTTGCGGTGGTCTCACCGGGGTTGTACCAGGCGTACCCCTTTGAGAAGTCCACCGCGAAGGGGAAGCCCGCCTGCCAGCTCAGCACCTCGCTGAAGCCAACCACGTTGTAGTGCCCCCTCATGGGCATTATGACGAACTTGGTGTAGGTGTTCAGGTCCCTGACCAAGCAGATGGCGTTGTCTATGTTCCTGTGCCTCCCCGGGCTCTGGGTCAGCCCCATTCCGAAGAACAGCACCCCGAAGCTGCAGCTCTTCATCATCTCCGCCAGCTCTTCAATGTCCTCCCTGCTCACCCCCGCCACCTCATCCATGGGGAGCTTCCTGCCGTTCACCACCGCACGCAGAGCCGATATTAGCTCGTAGTCCCTGCCGGGCTGCACCCTCACGAACTTCTGGGCAAGCCTTGCGGTGTCCGTCCTCCTGACGTCCACCACCACCAGGGTTCTGTCCTGGTGGCCGCGCTCCCTGAAGTACCCCCTGGGGTATATGGAGTACCTGGACAGGTGCCTGGGGTGGGCGTGCATCGGGTTTGCGCCCCAGTATATCACCAGGTCAGCCCTGTTCTTCACCTCTCCTAAGGTGCAGGATATGAACCCTGCCTCGTGCACGGCTATTGTGCTCGGCCCGTGGCACACCGTGGAGGTGTTGTCAATGACACCCCCCAGCACCTCGGCAAGCTCTATGCCCACCGACTGAGCCTCGCAGGAGGTTGAGCTCCACCCGTACAGCAGCGGCCTCTGGGCACCAGCCAGGATTTCGGCTGCCCTCTCAACCGCCTCCTCAAGGCTCACCTCCTTCAGCCTGCCGTTCTCCCTCACCATGGGCTTCAGCAGGCGGTGCTCGTGCCTGGAAGCGCTCAGAAACTTGGTCGTGCCTATCCTGCAGGCGTGCCTCACCTCGGCTATCCTGCCGTCCTCCACATCCACCTCAATGTCGTCGCACAGCGTCCCGCAGAAGCTGCACACCACATCCCTGTGGGTCACCCTCATCTGACTTCCTCCCTCGTGTACAGCCTGAGAAGCTCCTCAAGGCTCGGCACCTTTCCCCTCTCGGGGGTGATCTCGGCATCAACCACCTTGTAGGGCGGCATCCCCGTTGCCTCGGTGTCTCCGCCTATCAGGTAGTTCGCCCATGGACCCATGGGGATAAAGGCAACTCCGGGCTGCTCCCCGGGAGCCTTCCTCACCCACAGCACCAGCTCGCCCTCTGAGGTCTTCACCTTCACGGTGTCGCCCTCCCGCACCCCGAGCTTCTCCATGTCCTCCGGGTCAAGCTCAACTATGGCGCAGGCTTTCATGAACTCCTCCTCCGTCTTGCCCTTCTCCATGGCATCCCCCTGCGCCACGGTTCTGCCGGTTATCAGCGTGAAGCGCATGCTCACTCCTCCACCCTGCTCACTACCTCTTCCACCGCCTTGTCAATCTTCCCGGACTCCACTAAGAACCTGACCTTCACCACGTCCAGGTTCTCCAGCACCGTGCTCAGCCTGCGCCTCAGCTCCTCAGCCTTCTCGGGGTCCACCTCAAAGCTCACCCCTTCAGCCACAGCCTCGGCCTTCCTCTCCGGAGGCCTGGTGGAGTACACGTAGTGCCTGCCGTCCTCGTTCTCCACCGCATGCTCGTACACCTTTCCCTCGCTCTTCAGCGCCTGAATGGCGCTGGCGATTCTGGTGAGGGGCATCTCAAGCTCCTCGGCTATCTCTGAGATGCCCACCATGTCCCTCTGCTGCACCACCCTAAGCACCTCTCTCCTGGTGTCAAGGGCTGGGATGGAGTCAACCTTCATGCGCTCCTCCCGCTGCTCCTCCTTAGGGAGCTGCACCAGCTTTATCGCCTCCACCGAGCAGGCACCTATGCAGGTCCCGCACCCCGTGCAGAACTCTGGGTTGAATATGTGCACGGCTCCAGAAGCCACCCCGAAGGTGTCCTCGGGGTTGCCCCCCTTACCACCCTTAACGTGCTCATCCTTCAGAGCGCTCACGGGGCACACCACTATGCAGTTTCCGCAGCCCGTGCACCTCTCCTGGTCTATCTCAAGCCTGAAGCTCAAGGGCTACAACCTCCTGAAGGTTTTCTCCCAGCTTCTGGTCCAGGACATCTGCTCACCCCTGTCGTAGTTCACCCTGTCCCTCCTGACCTGTATGGCGTCAACGGGGCAGGAGTGCCTGCAGGCGCCGCAGAGGATGCACACCTCCTGCCTCACCTCAACCTTTGGCGGCTTCTCCCAGGGCTTACGCCTGGGCATGCTCAGCGCCCTGGTGGGGCATATCTCAACGCAGGTTCCGCACCCCGTGCAGGTGTCGCTGTCTATGCTCACCTCACCCTCAAACACCTTCTCCACGGCTATCGCACCCGTGGGGCATGCATGAGCACAGGAGGAGCAGAATATGCACACCGAGTCGTCCCTCTCTATGGTGTTCACCTTCCCCTTCAGCCCCGCGAAGGATATGGCACCCGTGGGGCAGGCTTTCATGCACTCGTCGCAGGGGGTGCCGTCCTCCTTGGGTGCGCACTTCTGCTGCTCAAACAGGAAGGCTCTCACCAGCCTGGGGAACTTCCTGCTCTCCCTCACGTCTTCCCCGTCAACCTTCACGCTGATTGCCCTGAACATGCACACGCCCGCGCACATTCCGCAGAGCACGCACCTGCGGGTGTCTATCTCAACGGGAATCAGACCCTCAATCCCCCTCGCCACAGCCGCACCCGTGGCACCCAGCGAAATCGCATCAACGGGGCAGGCTTCGTAGCACAGCCCGCACCCCGTGCACCGCCCGGGCTCGTAAACCAGCTCTCTGGTCTCCCTGGCGCTCTCACGCCTGAACACGAGCTTGGTGTGCTCAAGCTCAACGCGGTAGCGGAGCTCATCCTCGTGCATGGATATGAGATGCTACCTTAACATTTGTCATGATTTTTCATGTTGATACCTGAGCCTGCCCGAGTGCACCTCCGTGCCCACCAGCACCCCCGCAGCACCCAGGCTCTCAATCACCTCCAGCTCCTCAGCCACCACGCCCCCGCCGCAGTACACCCTGGTGCGGGTGCTCCACTCCAGCCTCCCCAGCGCCTCCTCCCAGCCCCCTGAGAGGGTTCCCACCCTGTCAAGCCTTAGGTAAATAACGTTCTCAGCCCCCATGCTCTCAAGCACCTCCAGCGCCTCCTGGGGCTCCTCCGGGAGGAAGCTGGATACCACCCTGCCCTGCTTCACGTCAAGGCTGAAGAAGGCGTCCCGCAGGCGCCCCGCACGCTGCACCAGTGTGAGCTCAGCCGTCTCGGTGCCTATAACCGGGGTGCATCTCAGGGAGGAGAACACCTCCAGCTCCTCGGCACGCCTGGCTCCCATGTCAAGGAGCACCCGCTTCTCCGAGCAGAGCCTCTCAAGCAGGGCGAGCTGGGGCTTCCCGTGCACTATCCCGTCAAGGTCCGCAACGTAGAGCTCCTCCCAGGGCAGGTTGCGGGCGATCTCCAGCGGGGAGGAGCCGTAGATGCTCGCAAGCTCCCCGTAGCGCTCCCTCTCCCCCCTCACGGCGTGCACCGCCCTTCCCCCCATGATGTCCAGCACCGGGATTACCCTGAGCCTCATTCCCCTATTCCGAGCACGTCCAGGGTTGAGTACACCCTGCCCTTCTCCGCGGAAGCCACGAAGCGTGCAGCTCTCACGGCGCCCCCGATGAAGCACTCCCTGGAGTGCGCCCTGTGCACCAGCTCAATCCTCTCCCCCTCTCCGGCGAAGAGCACCGTATGCTCCCCCGCCGCATCCCCCGCCCTGAGGGCGTGGAAGCATATCTCCTGCCTCTCCCTCTCAGCCTCCGCAATCTCCCTGCCCCTGCCGTACCTGGCGCACTCCTCAAGGCTCCTGCCCCTCGCCCTGGCTATGAGCTCCCCTATCCTCAGGGCGGTGCCGGAGGGGGAGTCCCTCTTGTGCCTGTGGTGCAGCTCCACTATCTCAACCTCGTAATCGGGAAGAAGCTCCGCGAGCCTCCTCACCAGCAGGAAGAACACGTTCATGCCGGGGGACATGTTGGGCGAGAGCACCGCCGCTATGCGGCTCTCCTCCACCACCCGCCTTATCCTCTCCTTCTGCTCCTCGGTAAACCCGGTGGTGCCTATAACCAGGTCAACTCCCACCCTGGCAGCCACCTCAGCCGCCGCAAGGCTCGCCTCGGGGTTGGTGAAGTCTATGAGCACCTCAGCACCCGAGGAGCGCAGCACCTGCTCCAGCTCCTCCGCCGTGCTCAGCTCCACCCCGGTTCTGCCGACCCCCAGGAGCTCCCCTATGTCTTTACCAGCT
>WANG01000063.1 GCA_015521945.1 Candidatus Hydrothermarchaeota archaeon | reverse complement strand
TTGAGGCGAAGCTCAGGGGTCCAGTGGTAAAGTACCTGAGCATAGAGCCCAGCAAGTTCGTGGTGGTGCAGGGCGAGCCCTTCTCCGTCAGGGTGAAGCTCAAGAACCTGGGCACCGAGGGCACCGTGGACGTGCTGCTTCTTGTGAGGGGGGAGCAGAAGGGCTACGAGCTCAGGAAGAGCCTCTTCCTTGAGCCGGGAGAGACGGAGGTGGTGGAGTTCAACCTGAGCATGCCCCTCACCGAGGGTCCCTGGAAGATTTCGCTGGCGAACTCCAGCCTGAGGGAGGTGGTGCTGGTCCAGCGGAAGGAGGTGGTGGAGAGGGCGAAGGAGTTTGAGAAGGAGTTTGAGCCCGTGGAGGTCAGGAAGCCCAGGCTTCCCCTGGTGATTCTGGGACTGGCAACCGCCGGGGTGCTTGCCTTCGCCTACTTCATGCGCAGGAGGCACGGGAAGCTGCCCTCCGAGCTTGCCCTGCCCATAGGCGTGGCTGTGGTGGTTCAGGTGGTGCTCATCATCCTCTACCTGATATACCTGAGCACCTGAGGTGTGCTTCCTTAGACTGCACGCCTACGGAGCCTGCCTCTGGGACTCGTAAAGCTCCCTCACCCGCTGCAGGGTGTCCGCCTCCTCAGGGGACTTGTCCTCCCTCACCCTCACCACCCGGGGAAAGCGCAGCGCAAACCCGCTGGCGTAGTTGGGTGAGCGCTGAATCTCCTGGTACGCCACCTCCACCACCACCTTCGGCATCAGCCTGACCTCCTCCGCCTCTTGGGAGATTATCAGGGGGCGGAGCATCTCCGTGAACTCCTGGAGCTGCTCCTCCGTAACCCCGGTTCCAACTCTGCCAACGGGGAGGAGCTCCCCGGTGTCCTCATCCCTGGCGCTCAGCTCGTAGCTGCTCAGCCACCCCGCACGCTTGCCCGTGCCCCACACCGCCCCGGTTATAACTAAGTCAAGGGTCTCCATAACGGGCTTGAGCTTGTACATGTACCCCACCCTCGCTCCCGGCACGTAGGGTGCCCTGAGGCTCTTGAGCATTATGCCCTCGTGCCCCATCTCCAGCGCCTTCTCGTAGAACGCCTCAGCCTCCCCGGCGCTGCCCGTGATGAGCTGCTCTGCCAGCTCAAAGCCCCTCTCGGGCTTCACCGCCCCCTCCAGCCTCCTGCGGCGCTCCTCAAAGCTCAGGTCTATGAGCATCTCCCCGTCTATGTACAGGGCATCAAAGAGGAACACCTCAAAGGGTATCTCAGCCACCATCTTCCCCACATCGTACTTCCTCCTGAACCTGCGCAGTATCTCCTGGAAGGCTCTCGGCTTGCCCGTCTCGGGGTCAACCGCCACAGCTTCGCCCTCCACCACCGCGGTGGTGGCTGTTATGCACCTCTTAGCCCTCTCCGCCACGTCGGGAAGCGCCGAGGTCACATTCTCCAGCCTGCGCGAGAATATCCAGAGCTCCTCACCCCTCTTGTGTATCTGCACCCTCGCCCCGTCGTACTTCACCTCAACGGCGGCAGTGCCCAGCTCCTGCAGCACCTTCTCAAGGCTCGGAGCGAGCTGCGCCAGCATGGGCTTTACGGGCGTGCCGGGCTTCATACGGATGCTCCTGAGGCCCTCCTCCCCCTCGTGCTTCGCCCGCCTCGCAACCTCGCCGAAGTCGCCGCACAGCATGTAGGCGCGCTCCACAGCGCTGGCAGGAACCGAGAAGGCGAGGGCTATGGCGTCCCGCACGAGCCCCTCAGCCACCCCCACCCTGAGCTCCCCGAGCACCGTCCTGACGATGTACCTCGCTTCCAAGGGCTCAGCGTGGGACAGCAGCTCAGCCAGCAGCTTCAGCTTCCGCTGATGGGAGCCCTTGCCCGAGGCTCTCGCGATTCTCTCAAAGGTGGAGTACACCTCCCTGACGCTCAGCCTCCTCGCAATCAGGGTCTGCTGCACCTTGCGCTTCAGCAGCTCCTCAGCCGCGCTGCCCGCATCCCCCGCCTCCGCAACCGCCCGCTTTACGTCCTTAGGAGCAACCCCGCACACGAAGGCTATTGCCTCGTACAGCATGCTCGGTCCAACACCCAGCTCAAGCCCGCTCCACTCCGGAAACACCCTGCCCATCAGCAGCTGGGAGATTATGCCCAGAAGCTCCTCATCCACGCCCTTCATCACCTTGGCTATAATCTCGGTCTTCTCCAGCTTGCCAGGGGTCTCCTCAAGTCTGGAGTAAACCTCGGCAAGCTCAGCATACAGCACCGCGCACACCTCCGAGCATCCTCTCATGCCGGGGGCACAGCCTCTGAGCAAGCTGGGCACGCAGAACCTCGTGCTGCCACCTGGAGTCGTGGAGCATGCACTCGGGGCTGGTGCAGAACGCCTCCCCGAAAGCCTGGTAGAACACCACCTGCATCACGTAGCTCGCGAGCACCGCAGGCAGCCTCTCGTCCCCGTGCCTCAGCACGTCCCCCCCTGCCATGAGCTCGGCGGCTGCCTCACCGGCGATGCCCCTCAGCAGGTGGTACTCCCTGCTCCTTGCGGGCGCCTCCACCGCACCCGAGGCTGAGACCACCCCCGGGTACCCCAGCACCACCACCCTCAGGTGGGGCACCCCCGAGTCGCAGGTGGCTATCAGGCGTGAGGTGAGCACCACGTGCACCCGGTCAAGCCTCACCTCCTCCTCCGGCAGAAGGCTGCGCAGGTAGCTCTGGAAAAGCAGGGCATGGTACACCACCCCCGGCTTTGCCCTTCCCTCAATAAGCCTGCGCTCGTACTCCACCTCCCCCGGCAGGGGCTTCCTGGGCTCATCCCTGCAGGGCATCCCCATCCTGAAGCCTGCCAGCCTCTCGGCGGCGCTTTCATCTGCAAAGCGGCGCAGGAAGCTCCCCCTCACCTCCACCTCAAGACCCCTCCGCCTGAGGTGCTCGGCCACCCTCTCCGGGCTCACATCGCCGTCATCATACACCAGCACCCTCATTCTTCCCTGCCCTCAAGCACCCTGAGCGCCGCCTCGGCGGCGCGCCTCCCCGAGAGCAGCATGGCACCGAAGGTCGGGCCCATCCTGGGCAGCCCGTACACGGTGGAAACCGCCATGCCGGCGACTATGAGCCCGGGGTAAGCCTCCCCGGTGTGCTCAACCACCGCGTCCTCGCTCCTCTCCACCCACATGGCGGAGTACCCCCTGACCTCCATCAGCCCCCGCCTCACAAGGGCGCTCACCACCTCGGCATCATGTCCCGTGGCGTCTATCACCACCCTCGCCTGGAGGGAGACGGGGTCAACGCAGGTTATCTCCCTGGGCATCGCCGAGACGGGAGTCCAGTTTATAACAACACCCGCAACCCTGTTGTCCCTCACCACCACGTCCTCCACCTTGGTCATGTTGAGTATCTTCACCCCGGCATCGCATGCGCTGGCTATGAGCTTTGAGCAGGCGTGGGGACCATCGGTGACGAAGAGCCCCGGAGAGTGCTCGGTGTAGGGTATGCCGAGCTCATCCAGCACCTTGTGGGCGGGAGCCCTTACCGTTATCTTGTTCATCAGGTACCCGCCTATCCAGAACCCGCCCCCGAGGTAGTTGTTCCTCTCAACTATGAGAGCCTTTACACCCCTCTCAGCCAGCTCCTTTCCGGCGCTTAGTCCGGCAGGACCCCCGCCGACGATGATGACATCACTTTCAGCATGCTCGGCAAGCATGCGCGAGAATTCCTCAACTATCGCCCTGGTCACGTGCTTCTCCTCAACCCTGTCAAAGAGCATGGTATCAGCCTCCGATGCACTGCTCCGAGTCTAACCAGCACATCAAAACTTGAACATCCTTCCAACAAGCTGAAGGCTCACCTTCCCCTGGGGGGCAATCAGCCTGAGCTCGTCCTCCTGCATCTCCAGCACCCCCGCGCCTGCCAGAGCGTTGAGAAGGGGCTCTGCCTCAAGCTCACGGTCGGCGCGCAGCCTGATAACGTGGGTTCTGCCGAAGCACCTGCGCTCAACCAGCCCGAGCTCCTCCAGCACCCTGCAGTGCCTGCTGACGCTGCTAACCGGCAGCTCAAGCGCCCTCGCTATGGCTGAGATGTGCATATCACCATCGCTCAGCAGCCTGAGAATCCTCCTGCGTGTCTCGTTTCGGAGAGCCACCACCAGCTTGCTGAGAGCGGGCATGCAGAAGTATTGGTGGCGAGGGAATATA
>WANG01000062.1 GCA_015521945.1 Candidatus Hydrothermarchaeota archaeon | reverse complement strand
CGCCAAGCGGATATGCGACTTCAAGCAGCTCTACACCCAGCACGGCGGAGTGAGACCCTTCGGAATAGCCCTGCTGATAGCGGGGGTGAACGATACCCCGAGGCTCTTTGAGACCGACCCCAGCGGCGCGCTTATTGAGTACAGAGCAACCGCAATCGGGGCGGGAAGAACTACAGCCATGGAGATATTTGAGAAGGAGCACCGGGATGACATGAGCCTTGATGAGGCCATTGACCTGGCGCTCAGGGTGATGAACGAGGTCACCGAGGGCAGGATGAGCGAGGAGTCCATTGATATGGCTGTGGTTGAGATGAGCACCATGCGGTTCAGGAAGTTCACCACGGATGAGGTCAGGGAGTGCCTCAAGAGGGTGCCCGAGAGGAAGGAGGAAGAAGAGGAGCAGGAGTAGAGGATGGTAACCTTAGACGAAGCGGTTATCGCACGTCTCAGCACGAAGGGTGAGCGTTTTGAGGTGCTCGTGCATCCCGAGCTGGCACTGCTGGTGAGGCAGGGTGAGAAGGTGGACTTTGAGCAGCTTGTTGCGGTGGAGCAGGTTTTCAGGGACGCCAGGAGGGGTGAGAAGGCTTCCTTGGAGCACGCGATGAAGGTGCTGGGCGCGGAGAGCTTGGAGGATGTGGTGTACAGGATTATAAGGAAGGGGGAGATTCAGCTCACCACGGAGCAGCGCAGGAGGATGCAGGAGCAGCGCAGGAGGCAGGTGGTGAGCTACATAGCCAAGCACGCGATTAACCCCCAGACGGGTGCGCCTCACCCGCCCCAGCGGATTGAGAAGGCGCTGGAGGAGGCGAGGGTGAACATAGATATCCACAGGAGCGCCGAGGCGCAGGTGCCGGAGGTGGTGAAGGCGATAAGGCGCATCCTTCCCCTGAAGTTTGAGGAGCGGAAGATGGCGGTGAAGGTGCCCTGGAGCTGGGTCAGCAGGGCGCAGCAGGTGGTGATGCAGTACGGCAAGCCCGAGAGGGAGGAGTGGCTCAGGGACGGGAGCTGGGTTTTTGCGATTACCCTGCCCGCGGGAGCCATGGAGGAGATGCTCAGAAAGCTGGAGTCGGTGACCAAGGGCGAGGTTGAGGTCAGGAGGCTGGAGTGAATGAGCGCCAGGAGGTTCGTTGTGCCGGGTGAGGAGGTGGCGAGCGGCAGGGTGAAGCTGGGTGAGGGTGTGTACAGGGAGGGTGACAGGGTGTACGCGGCGGTGCTGGGGCTGCTGGATACGAGCAGGGGGGTTGTGAGGGTTGTGTCCCTGGCGGGGCGGTACTACCCGAAGGTGGGGGACTTTGTGATTGGAACTGTGACGGGAACGATATACGAGACCGCCTGGAGCGTGGATATATCAAGCCCCTACACGGCGATACTGAACAGCTCAGACTTTTACAGGGAGGTTGACCCCTTCAGGGTTCCGCTTATGAAGGTCATGAGGCCGGGTACGGCGATATACGCCTACGTGAGGGAGGTGGCGCCCACGAAGGGGGTGTACCTCACCATGAAGCAGCGGGGGTGCAGGATACTGAAGGGTGGCAGGCTGGTTGAGATATCTCCAGCGAAGGTGCCCAGGGTTATAGGCAGGAAGCGCTCCATGCTGGGAATGCTCACCAAGGAGACCGGGTGCAGGATTCTGGTGGGGCAGAATGGAATTATATGGGTTTCGTGCAGGAGCACGGGAATGGAGGACCTGGTTGAGAGGGCGGTGAGGAAGATTGAGGCTGAGGCGCACACCTCAGGCTTAACCGACAGGATTAAGGAGATGATAGTTCGCGAGAGGGAAAGGGTATGAAGGCAGGTGAACCTGAGGAGTTTATTGTGGATGGAAGAAGGCTTGATGGAAGGCGGATGGATGAGCTGAGACCGCTGAAGATTGAGGCGGGTGTGCTGAAGCGGGCTGATGGCTCGGCATACGTGGAATGGGGCGGTAACAAGGTGCTGGCGGCATGCTACGGACCCAAGGAGATTCACCCGAGGCATGAGGCGAATCCCAAGAGAGCCGTGCTGCGAACGTACTACAGCATGGCGCCCTTCTCGGTGTACGAGCGGAAGCGGCCGGGTCCTGACAGGAGGAGCATGGAGATTTCAAAGGTCACCAGGCAGGCGCTTGAGAGCGTGGTGTTTACCCACCTGTACCCGATGACGGCGATTGATGTGTTCATAGAGATACTCCAGGCGCAGGCGGGCACGAGGTGCGCGGGAATAACCGCAGCCAGCGTTGCCCTCGCGGATGCGGGAATACCGATGCGTGACCTGGTGCCGGCGTGCGCCGCCGGCAAGGTGGGCGGGCACATAGTGCTGGACCTGTTTGATGTTGAGGACAACTACGGCGAGGCAGACCTGCCGGTCGCGATAGTGCCGCGCACGGGGGAGATATGCCTGATGCAGATGGACGGGAACCTGACCCAGGAGGAGTTTGAGCAGGCTTTTGAGCTGGCGATTAAGGGGTGCATGCAGGTGTACGAGAAGCAGAAGGAGGCGCTGAGGAAGGCGTACGAGAAGAGGAGTGAGGAGTGATGAACCAGGATATTATCGCCGATATAAGGAAGGACCACGTGGAGAGGCTGCTGGATGAGGGCAGGAGGGTGGATGGAAGGGGCTTTGATGAGTACAGGAAGGTGAGCGTGGAGGTGGGGGTGAATGAGCGTGCCGAGGGCTCGGCGCTGGTTACCCTGGGAAGAACCAGGGTGATGGTGGGCGTGAAGCTCGCGGTGGGCATGCCCTTCCCGGACATGCCGGACTCGGGGGTGCTGACCACAAACGCGGAGCTTATCCCGCTGGCAAGCCCGACCTTTGAGCGGGGTCCTCCGGATGAGGACACGGTGGAGCTCGCCAGGGTGGTGGACAGGGCGATAAGGGAGTCGGGGTGCATTGAGCTGGAGAAGCTGTGCATTGAGGAGGGTGAGCTGGTGTGGATTGTGTTCATAGACCTGCACCCCCTGGACTACGATGGGAACCTGTTTGATGCGTGCACCCTGGGAGCGATTGCCGCCCTGAAGAATACCTACATGCCCAAGCTTGAGGACGGAAAGGTGGACTACAAGACGAGGACGGAGGAGAAGCTGCCGGTCAGGGATACCCCGGTGGAGGTCACCTACTGCAAGATAGGCAGGCACATCCTGCTTGACCCGTGCCTTGAGGAGGAGGAGGTGCTGGATGCCAGGCTTACGGTGGGGTACAATGAGAAGGGTGAGATAGTGGCGATGCAGAAGGGTGGCAGCGGCACCTTCACCAAGGAGGAAATTGTTGACATTGTTAGGAAGGGCAGAGAGAAGGCCGAGTTTCTCAGGCAGCACATACCGGGGTGAAGGCTGATGGGTAGAACCAAGAAGGTGGGCTCCGCTGGAAAGTTCGGACCGAGGTACGGGATGAGGCTGAGGAGAAAGTGGGTGGAGGTGGACAGGAAGCAGAGGCAGCTGCACCTGTGCATGGTGTGCGAGAAGAGGGGTGTCAGGAGGATTGCCTCGGGAATATGGGGGTGCAGAAAGTGCGGCGCCAAGTTTGCGGGTGGCGCATACCTGCCGAGAACTGCACCCTCGCTTGCGGCTGATAGAACGGTTAGGAAGGTGAGCTGAGTGTACGTGTGCGGTGCCTGCGGAAGGGAGGTTGAGCTGGAGGAGCAGCATGTGCGCTGCGCCTTCTGCGGGTACAGGGTGCTGTACAAGCCCAGACCGAAGGTGGTGAAGCGGGTCAAGGCGAGATGACGGTGGTCACCACCTCAAGAAAGCCTTCCCCGAGGACCAGAACCTTCAGCAGGGACCTGGCGAGGGCTATCGGTGGTGTGTACTTCACCAGGGGAAAGGCGAACCTGCAGGAGGTTTTTTCCCTGGATGAGAAGGTGGTGATGGTGAAGGAGAGGAGGGGTAATCCGTCTCTGATTGAGGTGTACGTTGATGGGAGGAGGCGGTTTGCCCTGAAGCTGCGCAGGGCGCTCCTGTGCAGGGAGCTCAGGTACACCCACGGGTACGCTCCAGGGGAGCTTGCCGCACAGGTGGAGAGGTGGCTGGGGGGAAGGGTGAGGCAGCGGGGGAGCTCGCTGCTCTTCGGGAGCTCCGGACCCGAGGTGGGCGTGGAGAAGGTGATGTGCTATGATGAGGGGCAGGGCTAAGCTTGTCCTGGAGATGGGCGAGGTAATGGCGGAGCTGGTTGAGCGGGCGGTTTTGCCGGAGGTGAGGAGCTCGCCTTCTGACAGGGCGGGGATAAGGTTTATGAGGGCGGGAAGCAGATTAGTAGTGGAGGTTGAGGCGAGGGATGGCAGCTCCCTGAGGGCTGCAACCTCGTCGGTTATGAGGTGGATAAGGCTTGCACAGGAGTTAGGAGGATGAGATGAATGGAGCAGATTCCGCAGCAGTTGCAGCATCAGCTTGTGCAGTTCCAGCAGCTCCAGCAGCAGGCTGAGAGCATAGTTACCCAGAGGATGCAGATGGAGCTCCAGCTCAAGGAGGTTGAGAGGGCGCTGCAGGAGGTTGAGAAGCTGGGGGAGGATGCAGAGGTGTACAAGAGCGTGGGAACCCTGCTGGTGAGGAGCCAGAAGGGTGAGGTGGAGAAGGAGCTCAGGGATAAGAAGGAGACGCTGGAGCTGAGGCTGAATACCCTGAAGCGGCAGGAGGAGAAGGTTAAAGCCAAGCTGACGGAGATGCAGACGAAGCTGCAGAGTGCCCTGAGGAGCAGAGCCCAGCAGCCTCAGGGTGGGTGATGGCTACTCCATCACCTCAACGGTTACCCTGACTTTTTTCCCTGAGAGACCGTCAAAGAGGTTGTGCACTAAGCGCTCTTTGCCGTCGTCGTCACGCAGAGCTATCTGACCCTGACTCCTGGTGACAACTCCAACGAGCTCCCGCTCCATGGTGCTCTCTTGGGCGGGAGATGGTAATAAGTTTTGCGGTTATGGGTACTGGAGGGGGTGCCATCTGGTAGGCTGCATGGTACAACCTTAACACTGCCGCACCTCCGCTTTGCCTTTAAGGTGTTGAGCCATCAGCTCATTCGGTGCTCCAGCTCAACCGCCAGTGAGACCGCAGCAGGCTACTGTTCAGATTTATCCGGTCTCACGTCAATCCCCGCTACCCTGCCTGGCTGATACGTGTAGCCCCTCAGGTTCCAGCAAAGTCGCTTATCTGCT
>WANG01000061.1 GCA_015521945.1 Candidatus Hydrothermarchaeota archaeon | reverse complement strand
GCTCCCCTGTTCATCGCCTGTCGCCTCTTGCTTTAAGAAATCCAAAGTGATGCAGTATGAAAGCCAGCCAGGCGTAGAAAATAACAGCAAGAGGTACAAGCATCCACACTACCTCACTAAGCGGAGCACGTGAGTATTCTCCAGAGGAGACTACTTTATACGCCCCTGCCAGCGTAATTACGAACATCAAAGCAGTCCAGAAAGCTCCGCTGCCATACTTTAAGACCCTATCTAAACGGTTATACACTCTGTATGCTGTCAGTGAAAAGAACACACCAGTCATGCTTACCAGAACGCTGAACGCCGCATACTCTGACGGATTTAGCTTAATTATCAGTGAAAGAATGGACACGGCTATGCACACGTATGCGAAACCCAGAAATAAGTACCCGAGCTGCCTGCAGTACTTTTCATCCCTTGTGCTCGCATCCATGTAGAACTTTTCAGAGTCAACTGACAGAACTGCAAGGCAAGCCACCGCAAATCCAGCAAAAATGAGAATTACGGCATCTGCAAGGTGCCGGCTTATTTTAAAAGCCAGAGCCGTGCTGTAGGCTGCAATAGATGCCTGCATAAGCACTGCCGTGAAAAAGTAAAAGTTGAAACTTTTGTTACCTGACGAACTTACGGCAATCTCCCAGCCACCCCCTGTCGCTTGGACACCTTCGTCACCCCGCTTTTCCTTTCCTGCCTGCCCTCCTCAGCCGGTGCTCTCCGTAAGCCCTGCGCATCCCCGCATAATAAATTTAACTCAGCCTCCTGCTCGTGGCGGGCACCCACGCCAAAACCTATATAAACCACGGGTGGCAAACCACACAGGATGAGCAGAGCAAAGGCGCTTGCGATTGCGCTCATTCTCTCCCTCCTCCTGGCGGGGTGTATCGGCGAGAAGAAGAAGCAGGAGGAGCTGGAGGTTCCAGAGCTCCCTCCAATAAAGCTCAGGCACAACGTTGAGAACACCACCATCCCCTCCCTCTTCGGCACCGTCAGGATATACACCAACGGCACCCACGCCATAATAGACCCCAACCCGCCCCTGGCTGGAAAAACCCTGCACTTCAACATAACCCTGCTCAGCATCCTGCGCGACAACCGCAGCGTTCCAGGTCCGGCGCAGGAGGGGGACACCGTGAGCGTTGACTACGTCGGGTGGCTTGACAGCGGCGAGGTTTTTGACACCACCCTTGAGAGCATCGGCACAGACCCAGAGGTGCCCAAAGCCAGCACCTTCAGCCGCGGGGTTTACCTCCCCCTGAACTTCACCATAGGAGCCGGCAGGCTCATACCCGGCTTTGAGAAGGCGGTGGTGGGCATGATGGTGAACCAGACGAAGAGCGTGAGCATACCCCCCGAAGAGGCCTACGGGGAGGTCAACGAGGACCTGATATCCTCAATACCCCTCTACGAGGAGATTCCCAGGGTGGTGGTAAGGAACAGAAGCCTCGTGGTGCCCGAGTCAACCTACGTGGCGTTCTTCGGCGTGCCGGAGAAGGGGCAGCTCATAACCATACCCGGGACAAACATAAACGCCACGGTTGAGGACACCAGCGGCGGGAACGTAACCCTTAAGCTGCTCTTCAGGGTGGGCGAGGTTGTGAACATCGGCTACCCCTGGAACTCCACGGTTATCGCCATGAACGACGAGAAGGTGGCATTCAGGCACGAGGTTAGACCTGGCGAGGTCGTGCAGTTCCCGAACCTCCCCTGGAACACCACCGTGCTGGAGTAGCTCAGCGCATTGAGAAAACGCACCCGCAGTACCTCTGCCTGTACATCCTGAGCAGCCTGCTGAAGCGCACGCTCTCCCTGAACCCGTCCCTCTTTCTGAACTCCGTGCGCAGGTACCGCACCCCGTAGGCTTCCCCCACCCGCTCCCCCTCCTGGTTCACCGCCCTCACGTCCTTGTGGGGGCTTATGGTCAGGGTGGTGGCGAACCACCGGAACCCAAGCTCCGAGGCAAGCCTGGCGGTACGCTCAAGCCTGTGCCTGAAGCACACCCTGCACCTCTCCCCGCCTTCTGGCTCATCCTCCAGCCCTCTCACGGCGGCAAACCAGTCCTGGGGGATGTACTCCCCCCGTATCAGCTCAAACCCCCAGAGCCCTGCAAGCCTCTCAGCCTCTCTGAGGCGCAGCATGTACTCCCCCTCATAGTGGATGTTGGGGTTGTAGAAGAAGGCAACCACCTCGTAGTGCCTCTTAAGCCTGAGGTAGGGCACCGTAAGGTCGGGTGCGCAGCAGGCATGCAGCAGTATCCTCTCCCTCATACCACCGACTCAATCCTCCTCAGAGCCTCAGGAAGCTCACGGAAGTCGTGAACAACCGCATCCGCTTCCCCAGCCTCTACACCCTCCTCTCCTCCGCGCAGGCGCACGAGCACGGCTCTCATCCCCGCCCTCTTGGCGCCAGCCACGTCGGTATTCGGGCAGTCCCCCACCATAACGCTCTCCTCCACCTCAACCCCGAGGGCTTGAACAGCCGTGTGGAATATCTCAGCCTCCGGCTTCTCGCACCCCACCTCCTCGCTGGTTATGACGCACTCAAAGAGGTGGTGCACCCCCAGGTTTATCAGCTTCTCCCACTGCTTCACCGCTATTCCGTTGGACACTATCCCCAGGCGGTACCGCTTCCGCAGCTCAAGCAGGGTTGGAATCACCCCCGGGAAGGGCATCAGGTACCCAAACTTGGTGCGCTCGTAGGCAACCACACCAGCGGCGACTATCTTGGGGCTCCAGGGTACGCCGAGCACCCTCAGGAGCTCATCGTAGTGCTTCGGATAGTTTGAGCCGAAGCGTGCTATAACCTGCTTCAGGCGCTCGTAGAGCTCCTCCTCCTCACCCTCAAGCCCCGCATCTATCATGGCTCTTATTGAGTTCAGCCTCGCCCTCCTGGCGAGGGTGGTGCTGTCGTACAGGGTGTTGTCTATGTCAAAGAAGACCGCTTTCAGCATCCTACCTCAGTACCTCTACTGAGGTTGCGAATATCCTCGTGCCCTGCACACCCGTAATCCTCGCCCTGACCTTCTGGCCCTCCCTGGCGCCGTTCACGTATATTATGTAGTCGCCCATCCTGGCAACGCCGTCTCCCCTCTTGCCCGTGTGGGTTATCTCCACCGTTATCTCCTCACCCACCTCGGGCTTGGTGCTGCGCTTCTGGGCGGGGGAGGCTCTTATAGCCCCGAGGGGGTGCCTTGAGCCGCAGGCTTCGCAGCGGAGCAGGGTGAACCTGTCCTCCTTCACTATCTTGGTATCCGGTCTGCCGCACTCCGGGCAGAGCACGTACTGCGCCAGGAAAGCCTCAAACTTCTCCTGAATCTGCTGCTGTCTGAACTGGCCCTTCATTATCAGCATCTGACCCTCCAGGCTTCCCGCCGTACCCAGCTCCCTGAAGAGGTACTTGACCAGCATCTCCGGTGGGCGGTTTATCAGCTTTGCGACCTCACCCAAGTTGTGCACCACCGTCACCTTGCCCTGAATTATCGCCGAAATCTGGGGTATCTCAAATCTCCTGTGCTCCTTCACCTTCTCGGGCAGCTCGTTGTAAGCCTTCTCAAGCAGCTTCTCGTACTCGTACATCACTACCCCTTCTACAGTACCCCCAGCTCCCTGAGGGTTTTCTTTATGTTCTCGGTAGCCCTCCTGGCGTCCTCCACGCTCTTAGCCCCGGTGCACACTATCTTCCCTGAGCCGAAGAGCAGCAGCACCACCTTCGGGTCCTCCATCCTGTACACCAGCCCCGGGAACTGCTCGGGCTCGTACTCCGTGTTGTCCAGGGCGATGGCTATGGCATCAAGGTTGAGCTCCGCGTTGAGGTTTGCGGTTGCCACCACGTTCTGGATGACTATCTCAGGCTCAGAGTTGATCTCAACCCCCGCCTCCCTGATCTTCTCCACGATCTTCTTTATTGCAAGCTTCGCCTCCTCAATGCTCTTAGCCCCGGTGCACACTATCTTCCCGGAGCCAAAAATCAGCGCCGCAGCCTTGGGCTCGTTCAGGTGATACACCAGCCCCGGGAACTGCTCGGGCTCGTACTCAACACGATCCAGGTTGAGGGTTATCTGCCCCAGGTCAAACCTCTGCCCCAAGGAGGTTGACGCAACCACATTCTCTATAACTACCTCTGTCATAACGTGACCTCCTTTAAAAGCACCCTTACCACACCCATATAAATAACCATTTAAAGGTTATTTACAAAATACTCCTGAGGGATTTTCTGCGATTTCCGGGCCTGAAACTGCCTCTAAGGGCTCAATCAACCCCTTCTGAAAAAGTTTACGATGTGAACCTCTGGGGCTCTGCCCCGGGAAGTGATAGTTATGGCGAGGATGCACACCAGAAGGAGAGGCAGGTCTGGCTCAACGAGACCCCTGCGCACGTCTCCGCCGGAGTGGATTGAGCTCAGCAGGGAAGAGGTTGAGGATATCATAGTCAAGCTTGCAAAGCGGGGTGAGTCTCCCAGCAGGATAGGCATAATCCTCAGGGACCAGTACGGGGTCCCCCTGAGCAGGTACGTTACCGGGAAGAAGCTCACCAAGACCCTGGAGGAGAAGGGGGTTGCGCCCGAGATACCCGAGGACCTCATGAACCTGATAAGGAGAGCCGTGACCATAGACAGGCACCGCAGGGAGCACCGCAAGGATATGGTGGCAAAGCGAGCCCTCCAGCTCGTGGAGGCAAAAATCAGGAGGCTAATAAAGTACTACAAGCGCCGCGGCAGGCTCCCGCAGGACTGGGAGTACACCATGGAGAAGGCGAGGCTGCTCGTAAGGTAGCTCGCAAATGCGCATCCCCGAAACCCTGCGCCGGCGGCTTTCCGAGGCTGTGGAGCTTCTGGACACCACCGCGGGCAGGGGCTACCCCGTGCAGGTGGTGAGCCACAACGACGCCGACGGCATAACCGCCGCCGCCGTGCTGCACTCCGCCCTGCAGAGGGCTGGGTACCCCTGCGTTACCAGGTGCGTAAAGCAGCTTGATTCGGGGGTGGTGGAGGAGCTGGCTGCCGGTGAGGGGCTGATTATCTTCACCGACCTGGGCTCGGGGCAGCTTCACGCCATAAACCGTCTCCTGAGCAGGAGGCACGTGATAGTGCTTGACCACCATCAGCCCGTTGAGGAGGAGGTCTCAAAGGGGTGCCACGTAAACGCGCACCTGCACGGCATAGACGGAGCCAGGGAGGTGAGCGGAGCCGGGATGGCATACCTCTTCGCCAGGGAGGTGTGCGAGTGCCCCCACCTGAGCGCTCTGGCGATAGTTGGTGCCGTGGGAGACCTGCAGGACTCGCAGGGGGTGTTCAGCGGAATAAACCGCGAGATAATAGAGGAGGGGGAAGCCGCCGGCGTGCTCAGGGTTGAGAAGGACCTGAGGCTCTTCGGCAGGCAGACCAGACCCCTCTACAAGGCGCTTGAGTACACCACCGACCCCTTCCTTCCCGGGCTGAGCGGCGATGAGCGCTCCTGCATAGACTTCCTGAGGGAGCTGGACATCCCGGTGAAGCGGGATGAGAGGTACGTTATGCTCGCCGACCTTACACCAGAGGAGAGGCAGCGCCTGACCACTGCCCTCATCCTCAGGATGATGGAGAACCGCATACCCCCCCAGGTGGCTGAGAGCATCGTGGGGGAGGTTGTTACCCTGATTCAGGAGGAGAAGCGCACCCCTCTGAGGGACGCCAAGGAGTTTGCAACCCTCATGAACGCCTGCGGCAAGTACGAGCACACGGGCATGGGTGTAGCCGTTTGCCTCGGCGACCGCGGGGAGATATACAGGCGCTCCCTGGGCATGCTGAGGAACCACCGCGAGTACCTCAGCAGGTGCTTCGCCTGGGTCACCAGCAACTTAGACAGGGTGAGGGATGAGGGCGTGGTTTACGCCCTGCACGCCGGTGAGGATATAAGCGACGCGGTTATAGGCACGGTGGCGGGGATGCTGCTGAGCTCCAGAGCCCTGCCTGAGCTCAAGCCCGTGCTTGCCTTTGCATGCACCGATGATGGGGCGGTGAAGGTGTCCGCGAGAGCCACCAAGGAGCTGGTGGAGAGCGGGATAAACCTGGGGAAGGCGATTCTGGCAGCGGCTGAGAGGGTGGGCGGCGAGGGTGGAGGGCACGACATAGCGGCGGGAGCCAAGATACAGCGGGGCACGGAGGAGGAGTTCCTCAGGGCGATGGTTTCCGAGCTGGGGAGGCAGTGGGATGCAAAGGGCTGAGCTGGTGTTCGTTTACGGGAGCGAGGAGGAGGCGGCGATGGTGGCGGAGCTGCTTGAGCTTGACAACAGGCTGGCGCAGGGCAAGCTGAGGGTTACCACCAGAGCCGAGGGGGTGGAGGTGGTGAGCCGGGTTGAGCATCCGGAGCTCCACACCCTCTTCGCCACGGTTCATGATCTGCTCTTCTGCGAGAGGCTGATTTCAGACATGCTGGAGGTGTAGAGGTGCTGGATATAAGGCTGTTCAGGGAGAACCCCGAGCTTGTCAGGCAGAACCTCAGGAAGAGGGGGGATGAGGAGAGGCTCAGGATGGTTGATGAGATCATAGCCCTGGACGCTGAGTGGAGGGCTGCGCTCACCAGGCTGAACGAGCTCAGAAGGAGAAGGAACGAGCTCAGCAAGGAGATTTCAGAGCTAAAAAAGGCTGGCAAGGATGTCTCTGCCAAGATTGCTGAGATAAAAAGGCTCCCGGAGGAGGTTAAGAGGCTGCAGGCTGAGGTGGATGAGAAGGAAGCCAAGCTCAGGGGAATGCTCATGCGCATGCCCAACCTGCTCCACGAGTCTGTTCCCGTGGGGGAGGGGGAGGAGGACAACGTGGTGGTGCGCACCTGGGGTGAGCCGTCCCTGCCCTGCGAGAGCCCGAGGGACCACATAGAGCTGGCACTTCTGAACGACCTGATGGACGTTGAGAGGGCTGCGAGGGCCGCCGGCTCCAGGTTCTACTACCTGAAGAACCAGCTGGTCAGGCTGAACTACGCCCTGATAAGCTTCGGGCTGGACTTCATGGCTGAGAGGGGCTTCACCCTGGTGCAGCCTCCCTACATGCTGCGCCGTGCCGCCGAGGAGGCTGCCACCGACCTGAGCGACTTTGAGGATGTGATATACAAGGTGGAGGGTGAGGACCTGTACCTCATCCCCACCTCGGAGCACGCCATACTGGCGATGCACATGGGGGAGATACTGGAGGGCTCCTCCCTTCCCCTGCTGTACGCGGGCATCAGCCCCTGCTTCAGGAAGGAGGCGGGCGCCCACGGGAGGGACACCAAGGGCATCTTCAGGGTGCACCAGTTTGAGAAGGTGGAGCAGTTCGTGTTCTGCAGGCCGGAGGAGAGCTGGAGGTGGCACGAGAGGCTGCTTGAGAACGCCGAGGAGGTGTACCGCAGGCTGGAGCTCCCCTACAGGGTGGTGAACATCTGCACCGGGGATATAGGCACGGTGGCTGCAAAGAAGTACGACATTGAGGTGTGGCTCCCGGGGCAGGGGAAGTACAGGGAGGTGGTGTCCTGCAGCAACTGCACCGACTACCAGGCGAGGAGAGCTAAGATACGCTTCAGGGATAAGCCCGATGAGCCCACGAGGCACGTGCACACCCTGAACAGCACCCTGATAGCAACCCAGCGCACCATGGTGGCTATACTTGAGAACCACCAGCGGGAGGATGGAAGCGTGCGAATACCTGAGGTGCTGGTGCCCTACACGGGGTTTGAGGAGATCAGGGTGAGATGAGGGAGGCGGAGCGCATAGAGCGGGAGAGCATGCGGCAGATTGAGGGCTTCCTCTCAGGCTACAGGATGCCCGAGAGGGAGGTGGTGAAGCGGGTGGTGCATGCTACCGCCGACCTGAGCATGGCCGAGCGCGTGGTGTTTCACGGGGATGCGGTTGAGGCGGGGGTGAGGGCTCTCAGGGAGGGGTGCACCGTCTTCACCGACGTTGAGATGGTTGCGTGCGGAATCAGGAGGGAGCTCCTCAGGGAGCTGGGAGGGGAGGTGAGGTGCTACATCTCTGCACCCGAGGTGAGGGAGTACGCGGAGAGGATGGGCGTTACAAGGGCGAGGGCGAGCGTGGCGCTCCACGCGGATGAAATCAGCGGCAACGTGTTCGTCTCGGGCAACTCGCCCACCGCCCTTGAGGAGGTGATTGAGGCGTGCACCCCGAGGCTAATAGTGGCTGCCTGCGTTGGCTTCGTGGGGGCGGCGGAGGTCAAGGAGAGGGTGCTCAGGGGGGATGTTCCAGCCATCGTGGTGCGGGGCAGGAG
>WANG01000060.1 GCA_015521945.1 Candidatus Hydrothermarchaeota archaeon | reverse complement strand
GATATGAGGGGTGGAGGGTGCACACCGAGAGGCAGTGGCGCGGTCTTGAGGCTGCCTGCGAGCTTGGCTTTGTGGTCAAGGTTAACACCGTGTTCGTGCCAGGGGTAAACACGCGGGAGATACCCGAGATAGCCAAGCGCGCCGCAGAGGCGGGGGCGAGCCTCCACAACATCATCCCCCTCATTCCCGTGCGGGGCAGCGGGTTTGAGGGCATGCGTCCGCCCTCCGAGGGGGAGGTTGAGGGCATGCGGGAGGTGTGCTCCGCATACCTGCCCCAGATGCGCCACTGCGTGCGCTGCAGGGCGGATGCGGCTGGATTTCTCAGGCGCAGCAGAAGGGAGGAATGCGGATGAGGAAGTACGTGGGTGTTCATGAGCTTGAGATGGTGAAGGCGAGGGTCAGGGTTGAGGACGGGGAGATAAGGGTGCTGGAGGAGCCTAAGCTGAGAAGGTGCCCCCTGAGGAGCGGCGCCTTCGGGCACGAGGAGGAGAGCAGGGAGAGCATAGAGCGCGTGCTCAGGAAGCACATGGAGGAGCTGGGGCTGTTCAGCACCGAGCGGGTGCTTGAGCTCACCACTCCGAGCGTAAGCTGGGGTGCCCACGAGATGCTGGCGGACTGCTTGGATGAGGGGGTGCTTGACGCCGCCGTGGTCATGTGCGACGGTGCTGGAAGCGTGGTTGCGCCCCTGGGGAGGGTGGTGAGAGCCGTGGGGGCGGTGATTCCCGTGCTTGAGAGCACCACTCCCATCCCCGAGACGCAGCGCAGGCTGCAGGAGCTGGGGTGCATGCTTGCCTCAGAGGACGCCAGCATAGACCAGCTTTCGGGTGCGGAGCTGGCGCTTGAGCAGGGGTACCGCAGGGTAGGAGTGGTGGTGCCGGGGGAGAGGGCTGAGATGCTTGAGGAGCTCACCGACCCCAGGCTGGTGAGGTTCGTGGTGCACACCTCGGGTATAGGGGAGGAGGAGGCTGAGCTGATATCCAAGTACGGGGATGTGGTGTGGAGCTGCGCCTCGCGGGTGGTGAGGGAGAGGATAGCCCCCGAAGCCCTGCTGCAGCTCCAGAGCCCTGCACCGGTTTTTGCCCTCACAAAGATGGGGAAGAGGTGCGTTCTTGCGAGGGTGCTCCACTGCGATGAGGCGATGCTGGTGCAGAAGGCTGAGCTTCCCGTACTGCCGCCGGAGATTCAGCCGGAGCCGCTGCTGTGAGCCTGCTTCGCCCACCTCTCAAGCAGCCCCTCCCTCACCCTTTCAAACTCCCGGTGGTTGAAGGGCCTGAGCCTGAGCCCAGCCCGCACCTGGGCTTTGGTGGGTATGAACACCCCGCTTGCGGGGTTCTTGAAGGGGCACTCCCTCCCCTGGGGGGACTCCCTGACCTCGTTCTCGGGGCATGCGCCCTGGTTGTACCCCCTGCACCACACCAGCTCTATCCAGGGGAACTCCCTGCGCACGGCAATGTATATCTTTGAGGCGAGCTCCCGCATCTCCGGCGAGGCTCGCACGCACAGCCTCAGCCCTAAGAAGTTAATGAGGCTGCGCAGGTTGATGGTGTAGGTGTAGGCGGTGTGCAGGGAGAAGGGCAGGACGTAGCGTGCTGACTCTTTCCCTGCTCCGAGCTCCAGCAGGGTTTCATACGCACGCCTCGCGCACCTTATAGCCTCGGCGTAGCTCTCAAGCACCTGCCTCTCCCTCCCCGGAAGCTCCGGCAGCTCCCCGCCTCCCTCCACGTACCTCCTGTACTCCTCCTCGGGTATCCCCGTGCTCCTCAGCACCCGCTCCACCTCGGGGGGCAGGGAGTACCCGAATCCGAGCTCGCTCTGGTAGCGGGTGCTTCTTCCGGTGTGGGAGGCGATGCGGTGCTCCAGCAGCTCTAAGGCGTTGCCCTTGCTCAGGCCGTGAATCTCAAAGGTGAAAACCACGTGCTCAAGGGCGCTGGAGTAGTCGTTCTCAACTATCATCCTGAATATCTCCTCGTCGGTGGGCTCCCTCATGCCCGTGCCGGAGCAGCGCCGGCATCCGCCGGTGCACCCGCAGGGCACCTTCCCGACCCCGCTAACCCTCGCAGAGCGGGCGACGAACTCAACCCCGTTGAACACCCTCAGGTTCCTGACCTCAATGCCCATGCCTACCTGTATGGCGGCAAGCTTTTATAATCTTGATGCAGAGTTGCCGGCATGGACGTGTTCACCGCTCTGGGGAGTGATACCAGGAGGCGGATGTTCACCCTGCTGCTGCAGCGGGAGTACCACATCACCGGCATAGCGAGGGTGCTGGGCATATCCGTGCCGGTTGCCGCGAAGCACGTCAAGGTGCTTGAGGCGGCGGGGCTGGTGGAGTGCAGGCGCTTCGGCAGAACCTTGGTGCTCCGGGGGAGGTTTGAGCCCCTCTACCATGCCCTTGACGAGCTTGCGGGGGTGCACGAGGTGAGGGTGAGCACGGGAACGACGGTGCTGGAGGCTCTGAAGAAGGTGGCGGGGGTGAGGGTGGAGAGGAAGGGTGACATGGAGTACGTTACCAGCATAGACGGTGAGGATGGGCTTTACATCTACGAGGTTGGGGGGGAGTTCCCGGAGGTGGGGATGCACAGGTATGCCCTGAGCAGGAGCACCGAGGTGGTGCTGAAGAAGCTGGTGCCTGTGAGGAGGAAGGTGCTCCGCGTGCGGGTGGAGGAATAAGTATAAAAAGGAGCAGGAGAAGAGTGTAGGGGTTACTCCTGAAAAAGGTGGGTGAGATGGAAATTACCGAGGTGCGGATATACCGAGTTGAGGATGCGGGGAGCCTGAAGGCGTACGCGAGCGTGACCTTTGATGGCGCCTACGTGGTGCACCGCCTCTGCGTGATGGAGGGGGAGCATGGTCTCTGGGTCAGGATGCCCGCGGTGCGCAACAAGCGGGGGGAGTACAGGGACGTGTTCCACCCGATATCCAGAGAGGCGCGGGAGATGCTGGTGAACGCCGTGCTTGAGGCTTACGAGAAGGGGGTGTAGAGCTCAAGCAGCAGCACGAGGCTGCCTGCGCCACCTGCCAGCAGGTAGTAAGCGGCTGCCCTCTTGGTCAGCCCGGGGGTACCTGAAGCCCTTATCAGCATCAGCTTGCTCGTCATGCTGGCGAGGGCTGAGAGGATGGCGCAGGTGCCCGCAGCTTCTGGCGTGAGCTCGCCCCGGGCGGCGAGCATGCTGAAGCTTGCCACCACCGCCCCGCTTGAGGCTAAGCCGGCTGTGAAGGCTGCTATGTACATGCCGGTCTCGGAGACGCTCTGAGCCAGCTTTACCAGAGCCGTGATGCCGGTGAAGATGAGGGCAAACTTCACCGCCGGCATTATGGCGAAGGGGAGCTCCATCTCCAGCCTTCTGCCCTTCTCCCTGCCCAGCCTGAAGCTCGCCGGCAGGGTGAGGAGCAGCGCCATCGCCAAGGTGGGGGGGAGCATGAAGCGTGCCACCTCTGCGGTGAGGGCAGCCGCTATTGCCAAGCTCCTGAGCAGCGCCACGCTTCCAGCCAGGAGCACCCCGTGGAGCACGGGCTCCTCAAGCTCTGCCTGCTGCCTGGCTCTCGCTGACAGGGCACCCACCGCCGCCTGGCTGTTCACGAGCCCGCCCAGCGCTCCCGCCACGGGCATGCCTATCTCAGCCCCAAACCAGCGCAGCGCTAAGAAGCCTGCAAAGCCTATGCTGCTCACCACCACGACTATGAACACCAGCTTCTTCGGGTTTACCAGCCCCCAGGGGTCAAGGGGGTGGTCGGGGAGTATGGGGTAGAGAACGAAGGCTACCATGCCGAACTCCATGGCGTTGGCAACCTCACGGTGGCTCATAGCCCTTGTCAGGGCGAGGGTGTACTCCTTGAGGCTCAGTATGAGGGCGGTGATGAGCCCCATGGTGGCGCCCTCCAGCAGGTACCCGAAGCCTATCAGCGCCCCCGTGAGGAAGGCAACCGCGGATGCGACCACCGTGGTCATGCCGGTGTCGTCCTCAATGAGGCACCTCATGACCCCTATGAAGGCCGCCAGCATGAAGGAGCCGAGAAGCGCGGCGGGAAGGACGAGGAGGAGCCCGGCTGAGGTGGCTATGCCGGAGCTTATGGCACCGGCGGTGGAGAGGAGCATGAAGGTGCGCACCCCCGTGAGCCTGTTGCCAGACTCCCGCTCAAGCCCCATGAGCCCGCCCGCGAGAGCAGCCACCACCAGCGCCTCTATGCTCATTGGGCACACTTGAGGCAGGGAGGGATATTAAGGTTGTGGAGGCTGGCTTGTGGGACTCCCTGCACTAAGCTAAGGGCTCCACCCGAAGCACCTGAAGAGCCTCTCCCTCATGCTCTCCGCCTCCCGCCTCTCCCCCTCGGACAGGGCTGAGCACGCCTCCAGCGCCCTGCTCTGGAGCTCGGAGTTGTCCAACCCGGCGTCTTCCAGGAGCCTTGAGAGGGTGAGCAGGCAGGCGCACTCGTGCACTGGGCTCTCCCCGGCGAGCTTTGAGAGCACTTCTACGGCACCATGAAGAACCAGAGCACCGCCGTCAGGCAGCGAGTGCCTGAGGTGCCAGGCTCTGCCGAGCAGCTCCGCAGCCCTTAGCATGCCTCTGCGCCTGTCGCCTCGTACCTCCTCCAGCAGGTGCCACTTGCTCGCAATCAGCAGGGCTAAGTTGTACATCGCCTCAGCAAGCCTCGGGTTCACCTCTATTGCTTTTGACCACAGGCAGTACGCCTCGTTTGCTGCCTCTCTCTCAGCAGCTTCCTTCGGTATTCCCTCGTAAAACTCCAGCAGGTGCCACTTCTGGTAGAGCAACCC
>WANG01000059.1 GCA_015521945.1 Candidatus Hydrothermarchaeota archaeon | reverse complement strand
GACCTCATCTTCAGAGGGGGGCTGATACTCCAGTAGGCATTCCTGCCCCGCAGCCTTTTTATTGTCCCCCGCCTATCTGTAAACATGAGCCGCCTTGAGCTGAACGGCATACCCGTGGAGGACACCTACTGCGAAGCCTTTGACGGGATTTTTGTCCGTCTGGTCATAACCGCAGGAGGCGAGCGCTGGCTGCGCAGGGCGGTGTGCGGCGCCACCTGCCTGCCCAGCACCGTGGTCGGCAGAACCGAGGCAGGGCTTGAGCGCTGGCTCACCCCCGGGGAAACCCCCGACCGCAGGTCAGGAGCCCTGGTTCAGGTCTGGGGCAACGCCGGCGGCACCGGAGCCCTTGAAAAGTTTGAGTACGAGCTATCCCTGCGCATACGTCAGGGCGTGCTGGTTGTGCCCACCACCAGGATATTCAACGCCTGGGAGGGTGAGGAGCACATAGACACCATGCCCCGCGTGGGGCACTGTGGAGACGGGTACGAGTGGGTTGAAACCCGCTTCGGCAGGGAGATGATAAACATCCCCATAATGATGGGTGAGTGGCTTATAGAGCGCAGGCTCGGAGTTGGGAGGGGCGTTGCAGGGGGCAACGTTTGGTTCTTTGCAGAAACCGAGGAGGCAGCCCTTGAGGCGGGTGAGAAGGCAGTGGAGGCGGTGTACGGGGTGGAGGGTGCCATCACCCCCTTTGACGTATGCAGCGCCGGCTCCAAGGTTGAGACCCGCTACCCCGAGATAGGTCCGACCACGAACCACCCCTACTGTCCCACCCTCAGGGGGAAGATACCTGACTCAAAGGTGCCGGAGGGGGTGGTCTCAATACCCGAGGTGGTGATAAACGGCGTTGACCTTGAAGCCGTGAGGCGTGCCATGAAGGCGGCGATGCAGGCGGGAAGCAGGGTTGATGGCATCATAAGGATAGGTGCCGGAAACTTCGGGGGTAAGCTCGGCAGGCACAGGATTTACCTGAGGGAGCTTCTCGGCGAGTAGCTAAAGCACCTCCGAGGCGCCCCTCTCAAGCAGGGCTTTCGCAGCCCTTCTCCCCACCTCCTCCGCCTCCTCCGTGCTGCCCTCCTCCAGCACCTCAACCCTCCTGCTGCCATCCCTGGCGAGCACCACCCCGAGCAGGGTGAGCCTCTCCCCGGCTGCGGTGGTGAAGGCTCCCACAGGCACCTGACACCCGCCCCCCAGGGCTCTGAGCATGGCACGCTCGGCTATGGCGGAGGCGTAGCTCGGGGGATGGTTGAGCTCCCTGAGGTACTCCTCAGCCCTGCTTCCCTGCCTCGCCACCACCGCGATGGCACCCTGCCCCACGCTCGGGGTGAAGCGCTCCGGGGGGAGCACCTGGGTAATCCGCTCCTCAAGCCCCAGGCGCCTTAGACCAGCAAGCGCCATCACAACCGCATCGTACTCCCCGGCCTCAAGCTTCCTCAGCCGGGTGTCAACGTTTCCCCTCAGCTCCCTCACCTTCAGGTGGGGGTAGAAGTGCCGCACCATCGCCTGCCTGCGCACGCTGCTGGTGCCCACCACCGCACCCTGGGGAAGCTCCTCCAGCCCTGCACCGCTTCTGGAGATGAGCACATCCCTGGCATCCTCACGCTCGGGCACCGCCACTATCTCCAGCCCTCCGAGAAGCTCCGTGGGCACATCCTTCATGCTGTGCACCGCAAAGTCCACCTTTCCCCTCAGCACAGCCTCGTCAATCTCCTTCACGAACAGCCCCTTCCCCCCTATCTTTGCCAGGGGTGCATCCCTGAGCTTGTCCCCCGTTGTCTTTATAATCCTCAGCTCAACCTCAACCCCCGGGAAGCGCCTCTCAACCATCTCCGCTACCTGCTTAGTCTGGGTGAGGGCTAGCCTGCTCCCCCTCGTGCCGGCGATGAGCCTCATATCCTCACCGTAAAAAAAAGCAGGGAGGCTCACTCCATGATGAGCCTGCCCTGCTTCCAGGTGCCGACCTCCACGAAGGTACCGTTGGTGGCCTTCAGCACCACGTAGTCCTGGTATATTATGTCCCCGTTCTCATCAAAGGTCTTGTCCCCGGTTGCGCCCCTGTACCCCTTGCTGATCTCGTACAGAGCTTCCTTTATCTTCTCACCATCGTAGGCACCCGCCGCCTCTATCGCCTTTGCGATCATCATGGTGGCATCGTAGGTGGTGTCGGCGTATATCCCCGGCTCCTCCCCCGGGTACATCTCCTTGAACAGCCTGTAGAAGTGCTGGTACTCTGGGCTGTCGGTGGCGCTCGCCGGCTTGGTCAGCAGCATCCCCTCCATCGCCTCCTTCATTCCAGCGTAGCTGAACATCTCCTCGCTGGCGATGCCCTCGGCGGCAATCCACTGCTGCTCAACGCCCAGCTCCATAGCCTGCCTGAGTATGACGGAGGCATCCTCCGGATAGGAGACGAACATCACAACCTCAGCCTCGGAGTCCCTGAGCTGCTGCAGCTCCGTGCGGTAGTCGCCTCTCCCTGGCTCGTACTGAATCTGCAGCACCACCCTGCCACCAGCATCCTCAAAGCTGCGGGTGAAGACGTCCTGCAGACCTATGCCGTAGTCGTTGTTTATCACGAAGGTTGCCGCCTTGGTGTAGTTCTCAGCCAGCGCAAGCTCAGCCAGCACCTTGCCCTGCAGGGTGTCGCTCGCCACCACCCTGAAGATGTAGTCCCCTGCGTCGGTTACTAAGGGGCTGGTTGAGGCAGGGGAGACCAGCACCACCCTGTTCTCCTCGCAGATGGGTGCCACCGCGAGGGTTGATGAGCTTGCCGCGGCGCCCACTATCGCCCTGACCCCGTCAACGTTTATCAGCTTCTGGGCTGCCTCCACAGCCTTGGCTGGGTCGGTGGCGGTGTCCTCAACCACCAGAGTAACCTTCGCGCCCAGCACACCACCCGCATCGTTCAGCTCCTTCTCCGCCACCCTGGCGCCCTTGAGCATCCCCTCACCGAAGGGAGCCAGGTTTCCAGAGAGGGGCAGCAGCACCCCTATCTTTATCTCCTCGGGCTGCTCCGCAGGCTGCTCTGCTTCAGCCGCTGGCTTCTCCACCTGCTTCTCCTGAGTGCACCCAGCCAGCAGCCCTGCAGCAAGTACCAGAACAAGCATCAGATATACCTTCCCGCCCGGCATGTCAGTTCACCTCAGCCACCTATCTGCCCGAAATAAATAAAAAGGTTGTGGGCTTCACAGAGAAAAAGGCAAGGAATGATGAGCCCGTGGGCCCCCCACCCCCGGAGGACTCACCCTGGGTTCCTCCCCTTCTGAGATTGGCAATTGTTTATTTCGCCTACATCGCATAAATAATTAACGCATGATAATTTTTATTGTCAGATCATAATTTTTATGCTCAAATAATAATGAATACCATGAATGGTAGCGGTTATTCCCGCACCCTTGCGGTGGTTGCCAGTGAGAGGGACAGCACCGGATACACCCGGAAGAAAAATTCGCCACCACTATAGTAAGATGGTGGAGAATATGTTGCTACAATTCAACTCTAAGCGAATTACCAATATGCACCATCAATATCTCAT
>WANG01000058.1 GCA_015521945.1 Candidatus Hydrothermarchaeota archaeon | reverse complement strand
GGGTGCACCCGCTCTATGCAGAACATCCCGGGCTCAAAGCCCAGGTGGGAGAAGGTTCTGCTGAGAATAGAGCCAGCGCATATCCCGTCGGCATCGTTGTGGTGCACTATGGTTACCCTGTCAAACTCCACCGAGCATATACCACGCTTTGCGTTCTCCAGCGCCACCAGAAGCTCCCCGCCTATGAACTCCTTCAGCATCCTCACACCTCCAGTTCGGCGATGCTCTCAATGACATAGTCGGGCTTGACCTCCGAGGCTTCTATGTCCTCCCTCCTGGTAACCCCCGTGAGCACGAGCGCGGTGTCCACGCCAACGCTCCTTCCAGCGAGCACGTCGCTCTCAATGATGTCCCCCACCATAAGGCACTCCTCTCTCGGCACCCCCAGCACCCGGAGCGCCTGCTCCATTATGTGCTTGGAGGGCTTGCCAATGATCAGGGGCTCCCTCCCGGTGATGTACTGCAGGGCACCCACCACCGCACCCGTGCCGGGGAGGATGCCCCTCTCCGAGGGGTAGAGCTTGTCGGCGTTGGTGCTCACCCAGGGGCACCCCCTGAGCAGCAGGGAGGTGGCGTAGCTCAGCTTCTGGTAGCTTATCTCGGGGTCGGAGCCCGTTACCAGCACGCTGGCTTTTGAAGGGTGCTGGGTTACCCTCACACCCGCCCTGAGGAGCTCCTTTATCAGCCCCAGAGCGCCAACCACGTACACCCTCTCCCCCGGGTACCTCTCCCTCACGTGCCTCGCGGTGGCGTAGGTCGCCGGGATAAGCTCCTCCTCGGTGATGGGAAGCCCCATCTCCTGTATCTTCTCAGCGTAGTCCTCCCGCGAGAGGGTTGAGTTGTTGCTCACGAAGACCACCCTTCTGCCCCTCTTCTTCAGCCTCTCTATGGTCTCCGCCGCCCCGGGCACGGGCTCGGAGCCCCTGTAGAGCACACCATCCATGTCAAATATGTATCCCCTGTACCGCCTCATTCCATACCTCCCGCAAGGTATCCCGTGGCTATCCCGACGCCCCACCCGCTCTTCTCGGTGCAGTAGTCGTACCCGCAGAGCAGGGCGCCGGCAACACGCAGGTTCTCCACAGCCTCCCCGTGGCGCAGTGGTCTCAGCCTGCCATCAACCCTCACCCCCGAGAGGGCGTAGGGGTGCCCCTCCTCCGGCAGGGGTATCCTGCGCACCTGCATGCTTCCCGCCATGTCCAGCCCGAGGAGGTTGCCGAGCCCCCTCATTCCTCCCCCTATCCAGTCACCCGTGGCGAGCACGAAGGCATCCGCCTTGTAACTCCTCCCTGCACCCCTCAGCTCCTCAAGCCTGCCTCCCCTGAAGCTCCCCCCGGCAATCTTGTCCCTGCGAACCTCTGCACCACCCTCGGAGGCAACCCTGAGCAGCGCCTCCACCACACCCCTGCCATCCCCCAGGAGGGGCAGCGCCCTCTCACCCCCCTGGGACAGGGGCTTCAGGGTGAGCTCCCCCTCGCCCCGCACCACCCTCTCGGGGTGAACACCAAGCGCCTCCCTCAGGAGGGAGTCCAGGGACTCGGCGATGAAGGCGGGGTTGTAGTCCCGCTGGGGCTCCCCGTCTATGCCCACGGTTATGCCGTCCCACACCTCAATCCTGGCGGTGTAAACCTGCTCCAGCGCCATGCAGGTCGGCTTGAAGGTGCCGAACTGGGTGGCAACGTGGATGTTCTCCTCCAAGGTGCCCATGAAGCGCATCCCGGCTCTCTTTGCCATCCTCCTGAAAAACTCCAGCGCCTCCTCAAGCACCTCAGCGCCCGTGATGGCGTAGGGGTGCTCCTTCCTGTGCCTGCATATCCACTCCACACCCTCCGCGGGGCAGCTCACCTCCTCCTGCAGGTACCCAAGCACGTCCACCACCCCCAAGGAGCGGTGGCTTGCCCCCTGCGAGTGGTGCACGAGGGTGACCTCCATGCCCTCCTCCACCGCCCTCAGGGCGGCGATTGCTCCAGCAATTCCCGAGCCAGCCACCACGAGCCTCACAGGAACCTCTCCAGCCCATGCACGTGCTTCTTTATCCTGTCATAGCATGCGGCGCACCCGAAGGTCGCCTCCATGAGCCTGAGCTCCCTGAGCACCTCCTCAGCCTCGGGGGCGAGGGGGAGGAGCCCCTTCCACCTCTCGCGCAGGCTGTTGAGCACCTGGGTGTGCACCGTGGCGTGGTTGATTATGCCAGCTGAGTAGAGCACCAAGGCAGCCTCAAAGGTGCACCGCCTGCCCTGGCAGTACCCCATTCCCAGCCTGGTGCGCCTTCTGATGTCCCTGAGGTTCCTGCAGAACAGCCTCTCAGCCGCAAACAGCACCTCGCCCTCGCTCACATCCTCGCACAGGCAGATGCGCCTGCGCCTGTCCGCATACCCGGCAGCCTCGGCACCCAGGGCACCGTAGCGCTCAATGTACACCTCCAGCCCCTCACGCTGCTCCTCCTCCAGGATGGGGGTGCTCGCGGTGGTGCACCTCGCCCTTATGCCCAGCTGCCTGCACACCTCATCGCTGGCGTGCTCTGCCATAAGGCGGTAGGTGGTGAACTTGCCCCCGGTAATCGTTATGAACCCCTCCTCAGGGAAAAGGGAGAAGCCCCTCTTTCTCCCCTCTCCCACTATGGGCCTGAGGCCCGCGTAGGCACGCAGAACCCTCCTGCTCCTGAGCCTGTGCAGCACCCGCTCAGCCTCACGCCTGAGAATCCGCACCTCCTCCACCTCAATCCCGTACCTCTCAAGCCTGCTCTCGGGGGAGAAGGTGGTCCCAGCCAGGGTGGTGTTCCTGTGGGGGAGCATTATGTCCCCCTGGGACGGCATGCGCAGGCGGTTTATCACGTGCTCCGAGGCTCTGCCGGCGTAAACCAGGATGGTGCCCCGGTAGGCTTTGAGGGGGATGGCATACCCGGCAAGCTCCGCCACCTTGGCTGCCCACACCCCAGAGGCGTTCACCACGACCTCTGCCTTCACCTCATGCTCCCCGTCCCTCCTGTACCTCACCACACCGTCCCTTATACCAACAACCTCGGCGTAGGTGAGCACCTCCGCCCCCTCAAGGCTTGCAGCGTAGGCGTTCGCCACGGTGAGGAGGAAGGGGTCAGCAACGGCGTCCATAACCCTGAAAGCCACCTCAACGTCCTGACTCAGCCCGGGCTCCAGCCTGAGAGCCTCCTCAGGGGTGAGCTCCTCAGCCACCACCCCTGTGCTCCTGCACCCCCTGGCGAACTCGGAGTAGTACCCCTCGTCGTCCCCCCTGAACCCAACGAAGAGCCCCCCGGTATCCTGGAGGAAGCTCGGGGCGATGCGCCTCAGAATCAGGTTCTCGGAGGCGCACTGGGCGGCGCTCTCGGGGTCGGTGACCACGTACCTGCCCCCGCTGTGCACAAGCCCGTGGCTCCTGCCGGTGCTCCCCACCCCCAAGTCGCCCTTCTCAAGCAGAACCACATCAACCCCACGCAGCGCCAGGTCCCTCGCGATGCCAGCGCCGGTTATGCCTCCCCCTACCACGCACACCTCATGCCTTTCCATTGATACTACTCTTTGCATCATGCGATAGATATATTTAACCCGGGAGCCCTTTACATGGTTAGGCTTTCTGATGGTGCACGCAGCAAGGAGGGCAGATGCGTGAGGGATGTGCTTGAGTACAGGCCGCACATGGGCATAAACTCGGAAGGGCACCTTACCATGGGGGGCGCTGACCTTGTGGAGCTTGCGGAGCGGTACGGCACGCCCCTCTACGTCTACGATGAGCAGCGCATAAGGGAGCGGTACCGTGAGTTCAGGCGGGCGTTCTCCTCCTACTCCCCCCTGGATGTGTACTACGCATGCAAGGCGAACAGCGCCCTCGCGGTTCTGCGGGTGCTGAGGGAGGAGGGGGCGGGTGCGGACATAGTGAGCGAGGGTGAGCTCTTTCTGGCGCTCAGGGCTGGCTTTGAGGGTGAGAGGATAATATTCACCGGCAACTGCAAGACTGACAGGGAGCTTGAGGCTGCGGTTGAGGCGGGGGTGACGGTTAACTTAGACTCCTTGGACGAGGTGGAGCGGCTTGCCAGAATCGCCGGGGAGAGGGGAGAGGAGGTGAGGGTGTGCTTCAGGGTCAACCCCGAGGTTTCCCCCGAAACCCATCCCCACCTTGCGACGGGGCTGAGGGAGAGCAAGTTCGGGCTCCACGAGAACCTGGTGGTTGAGGGGTACAGGCGAGCCCTGGAGTGCGAGCACTTCAGGGTTGCGGGGATACACATGCACATAGGCTCGCAGATTACCAGCACCTCCCCCTTCCTTGCCGCGGCTGCGAGGCTGTTTGACATAGCAGGCAGGCTGAAGCGGGAGCTGGGGCTGGAGCTTGAGTTCGCTGACCTCGGGGGTGGTATAGGGATACGCTACACCCCGGAGCAGAGGTACATAACTCCAGTGCAGCTCGCGGAGGAGATGCTGCCCCTGATTGAGAGGAAGCTTGAGGAGCATGACCTGGGCAGGATGAGGCTGATATTTGAGCCCGGGAGGTACATCGTCGGGGATGCCGGCGTGCTCCTCACGAGGGTGCATACCGTCAAGCAGACACCCTTCAGGTTCTTCGCGGGCTGCGATGCCGGCTTTAACCTGCTTCTCAGGCCGGCGATGTACGGAGCGCACCACGAGGTTGTGGTGGCGAACAGGGCGGGAGCGCCTCCCGAGAAGGTCGTGAGCTTCGCAGGCAACCTGTGCGAGAGCGGGGACCTGCTTGCCAGGGACAGGCACGTGCCGGAGGTCAGGAGGGGGGATGTGATAGCGGTGCTGGATGCGGGTGCCTACGGGTTTGCCATGTCGTCCCAGTACAACTCCCGCCCGCGGTGTGCCGAGGTGATGGTGAGCTCCGGCAGGGCGGAGGTTATACGCCAGGCTGAGAGCCTTGAGGACCTGCTGGATAAGCAGCGCCTGCCTTCCTGGTTTGAATAATGTTGTTATTGATATGCTTTCGGCTCTATGCTGGTAGTGTCGGGGTGGCCAAGCCTGGTATGGCGTCAGCCTGCTAAGCTGATGGGCTCTGCCCGCCGGGGTTCAAATCCCCGCCCCGACGTATCCCCCTGCCCACTACAAAATCTTCGGGAGTTCCCGAGGCGGGCTGATGAGATGGTGGCCAGGGTTGATATATTCTTCTGTGCGGTTCGCTGATTAAGGTAGAGCGCGGTTACAGCTGTGACATTATCGCTTCAGAACCACTTTTCAAAAGTCAGTTACCTGGTCTGCCTGATTTATTTCCTACATAGCCTGGGGACGGGAGTAAACAGGGCTTCCATTTTTTCTTTTTCCTGTTCAGTGCGCCTTTCCGCCGTTACTTTTCTGCGTGGTAATGATATCTTCTGATCTAATAGAAGCGCTGCGGAAGGACGCCAGGCTCAGGAAGGACCTGAGCAGGCTTATTGCCTCGGAGATAATTGCAGACCCGGCTGCTTGTGGTGGAGAAGCTCATCGCCGACGTTGCAACGAAGAGCGATCTGCGGGGTGAGGTGGAAGCGCTGAGGAGTGAGATTGAGAAGAGCAACGAGGCGCTCAGGCGGGAGATAGACCTCCTGGGAAGAAGGATAGATGACCTGCAGAGGGTCACCCTCTCGTCGCTTGTGGCGATACTCCTGACCCTGGCAACGGTGGTCATAACCAGGGTGCTCTGGTCGCCTTCCGTAGCACAGCCTAACCATGGTCTATGAGCCACCTTCCTGCGTTCTTCCTGATACCCTCGCTTGGACGAGCGCCCGCGGAAGGGTCACCCTCATACTCTCGCCTCGGGATTCTATACACCTCCAGTCGCCGCCAAAACCTTAAACGGCGGTGCTTTAAGAATACGTTCACAACAATTTTTTCAATGGTAAGAATTGCTTACAAAACTATGGTCAGGAGAAAAATTAGAACTCCCGAGATTGCGAGGCTGAGCAGTAAGGGCCAGGTTGTGATACCCAAGGGCATAAGGGAAGCTCTGAAGCTTGAGCCCGGCACGCCCCTTGCGGTGGACGTAAGCAGAGGGATGATAATAATGAAGCCTATCAGAAGCCCCATAGAAGAGGAAGACCTCAGAGCCCTTGAGGAGATAGGCGAGGCCTGGGATGAAATTGAAAGAGGCGAGTATCGCCGTGCCAGGGTGAATGACTTCCTCAGGGAGATAAGGAAGTGGTGATAAGGGAGGTCATCTGGACTAAGAAATTTGAGACTTCTTTTAAGAGGATCAGAGATAAGAGGACAAAGGATAGGATTATTAAGCAGATAGAGAGGATAATCGCAGATCCTGGTGTGGGCAAGCCCCTGAGGTACAGTTTAAAGGGAGAGCGGTCGGTGAGAATCCCGCCTTACAGACTTATATACAAGGTGGAGGGGGATAGGCTTTACCTCCTCAGGTTCTTCCACAGAGAGAAGGGGTATTAGCTTATGCCCGGCTGCTGGTGCTTCCCTGCAGCGGTTAAAACAGATATGAAAGGAATAAAAAACGTATAGCAGCTATTTTTGAAAATGTTGGAAGAAATTTTAGATTAAAGTTGTTATTCCTGTAGAGTTTATTAAAATAGGCCTGATAACGATCAGGATGGGAGACGGTGTAAAAGAGCTGAGAAGGCTGATAGATAAAGAGACCTGCTGGGATGCTGAAAGGTTAAAGAAAAGTGTGGGGCGATAGTCACCCCCTGATTTTACTGTTATCCCATCCATCCCCCGCCCCGACGTTTTCCCATAACCGCCAGATTTGCGGATGTTATGCCGTGGGCTGGGGGAAGATGACGCAGCAGGGTAACCGGTGTCTGCTGTGCGGTTCAGCCCTGGCTCGCGACACTGAGCCCAGGGTGTGTCAGGAGTGCG
>WANG01000057.1 GCA_015521945.1 Candidatus Hydrothermarchaeota archaeon | reverse complement strand
TATCAAAAATCTTTAAAACGTTAGAAAGCAACCCCCATTTGAAGTTCCTCGGATCTGGAATCAGAGGAGCTTCCATGGTTTTTCACCCAGGGGAAGGGTTTATCCCTTCCCATATTTAAATGTTTCGGCTCGTTTTTAATTCGTTCTGAATTGTGAGAGTGATACTTGCGTACTTTTGGTGGAAGAGTAAATATCATGATAAGCAAGATGAATAAGCACGTATTCTTGCCAGATTTAATGGGCAGATGGCAAGGGGGTTATTATGTTATTATTATGTTGATATTGTAACATCCTTCAGCAGCTTATTTTAAAATTCTTGACCTCAATACTTTTTATACTCACTTTTTGACCTCCATTTCTTGCAATGGCAGACAATGCCATATTCACATTACTCCAAGTTTCATCTCTACTTCAGTTATACAAAATACTTAAATTTTTCGCTGTGCTATATCTAACAATTGAAAGGCTGATAACCTTCAGTATGTTAAGAAATGCTGGTTTATTAGCGAGTTGATATATTGTACAGGCATAATATAAAGATAAAATATTCTCCTAAAAGAGAAGAGAACTTTATTTAATAGCCATAATACCTGATTAAAGGATATTCGTTAAAATAAAATTTGTTACACAAAATAATACGCTGAATACCCTCAACCAATAGAAACCCCGAGGAGCTCCTCCAGCTCCCCCCTCAATCCACCGCAGCACGCCACCACATCCAGCCTCTCTATCTCAAGCAGCCCAGTCTCCGTGTCAGCCACCGCGCCCCCCGCCTCCCGCACCACCCGCAGGGAGGCAGCCACATCAACGTTTCGCAGGTACCCCCGCACGTCCACAAACGCCTGGAAGTCCCCCTTCGCGAGGTGGCACAGCTCCAGGGCGGCAGAGCCAAAGGTGCGCACCCTCTTGACCCTCCTCAGCAGCCCCTCAACCCTCCCGAAGCTCTGCGGGGTGAAGTAGGTAACGATGCAGCTCCTCTCCAGCCCCCTCTCCCTGCAGCGTATCCTCCTGCGGTTCATCCGTGCCCCCCTTCCAGCAACCGCCTCAAACTCATCCCCGGTGTGCAGGTTCACCACGTAGGCGGTGTGGACGTCCCTCAGGGTTGCGCCCTCCGAGTAGTCTGCAAACCCTATGGAGAGGGCGTAGAAGGGTATGCCGTGCACAGCGTTGTAGCTCCCGTCCACGGGGTCAACCACGGCTATGTACTCCGGCTCCTCAGCCAGCTCAACCCTGCCCCGCTCCTCGGTGAGCACGAAGAACTCCCCTGCTTCAGCGAGCACCTCAAGCACGAGCTCCTCTGCCAGGAGGTCCATCTCCGGGCTCTTCACCAGCTCGGGCATGCGCTCCCTCAGCCTCCTCCCCGCCAGCCTTGCCGCACGTAGGAGGTTCACCTCTCAAGCACCTCGTCCATGCTCCCGGCTCTGTACCCCATCAGGTCCAGGGTCACGTACCTGAACCCCAGGCTGCGCAGGTGCTGCGCAATCTCCCGCCTCATGCTCACCGCCATCGGCATGTCCTCCTCTTCAACCTCTATTCTGGCAACCTCCCCGTGCATTCGCACGCGCACGTTCCTGAAGCCATGCTCAAAGAAGAACTCCTCCGCGAGCTCAACAGCCCTGAGCTTCTCCCGTGTTATGGGGTCCCCGTAGGGTATCCTGGAAGCCAGGCACGCCATGGGCGGCTTGTCGCTCACCGACAGCCCGAGAAGCCTCGCCACCTCCCTCACCTCCTGCTTGTGCATGCCCAGCTCAAGGAGGGGGCTCCTGATGCCGTGCTCCCTGAGAGCCTTCAACCCGGGGCGATGCTCCCCCAGGTCGCCTGCGTTTGCTCCGTCCACTATCACCTCGTACCCCTCCTCCTCGGCGATCCTGCGCAGGGCAGAGGCGAGCTTTGAGCGGCAGTAGTAGCACCTGTTCTCGGGATTAGCACGGAAGCGCTCATCCTCAAGCTCGTCCTCCCTTATCACCCTGTGGGGGATTCCTATCTCAGCCGCAAGCCTCCTGGCGTGCTCAAGCTCCCTCCTGGGCATGGTGCTGGAGTCTGCGGTAACCGCCAGGGCTCTGCCCCCCAGGGCGCGGGCGGCACAGGCGGCCACCACGGCGCTGTCCACCCCTCCGGAGAACGCCACCAGGGCGCTGGAGTACCTCCTGAACCACTCCAGCAGGGCTTCAAGCCTCTCCTCTGCCCGCATGGCTCTACCTGCGCACCTTCCCGTCACATACCTTTTTCCAACGGGAAGGGTGCGGGAGGGTTAAGGATGGACATCGCCGAGAGGATACGGGAGATTGAGGAGGAGCTGAGGCGCACCCCCTACAACAAGGCGACCCAGCACCACATAGGCAGGCTGAAGGCAAAGCTCGCGAGGCTGCGCCAGGAGGCGGAGCAGCGCAGGGGCGGTGGGGGCAGGGGGTACGCGGTTCCGAAGGAGGGGGACGCCACCGTGGTGCTCGCTGGCTTCCCGAGCGTGGGCAAGTCAACCCTGCTCAACGCCCTCACCAACGCCGAGAGCCAGGTTGCGGAGTACGCCTTCACAACCCTGGAGGTCGTGCCCGGGATGCTCCACTACAACGGCGCCAGAATCCAGCTTCTGGACGTGCCGGGGATAATTGAGGGCGCCTCCAGGGGGAGAGGCAGAGGGAGGGAGGTGCTGTCGGTGATGCGCAGCGCTGACCTGGTGCTTCTGGTTCTTGATGCAGGGGATGCGCCGAGGCAGAGGGAGGCTGTGCTGCGGGAGCTGCACGAGGCAGGGATAAGGGTGAACCTTAGCCCCCCCAAGGTCAGGATAGTGAAGAAGGAGCGCGGTGGGATAAGGGTCAGCTCCACCGTGCGCCTTAGTGAGCTCACCGAGGAGACGGTAAAAGCGGTGCTCGCCGAGTACAGAATCCACAACGCCGAGGTGGTGATTCACGAGGACCTGACCCTGGACAGGCTTATAGACGCCCTCGCGGGCAACCGGGTTTACGTTAAGGCTCTCACGGTGGTCAACAAGGCTGACACCCTGTCAGAATCAGAGGCTGAGAGGGTGCTGCAGGAGCTGGGAGACGTGCTCTTAGTCTCGGCAAAGCAGGGAGCGGGGCTTGAGGAGCTCAAGCAGCGCATATACTCGGAGCTCGGGCTGATGAGGGTGTACCTCAAGCCCCCGGGCAGGGAGGCTGACCTGGAGGAGCCCATGATTCTGCCCCCGGGCTCAACGGTTAAGACGGTGTGCAGCAGGCTGCACAAGGACTTCCTCAGGAAGTTCAGGTACGCAAGGGTGTGGGGGAAAAGCGTGCGCTTTCCCGGACAGAAGGTGGGGCTGGAGCACGAGCTTGCGGATGGGGACGTGCTCAGCATATCCCTTGAGAGGTAGTTTTATAAACCATCCGTGCACCTTTAATTAAGGAGGTATGCTGGATGGCTGACGTGAGGGAGTTCAAGGCTGAGGTGACGATAAAGATAGACTACGACAAGTGCAAGGGGCACGGTGAGTGCGTAGATGTGTGCCCGGCGGACGTGTACGAGCTGGTTGAGGGCAAGAGCACCGCCCCCAGGGTGGCTGACTGCATAGAGTGCTGCGCATGCGTTGAGGCGTGCCCCGAGGGGGCGATTGAGCACAGCTCATGTTAGCGCCGTGGTGGTATGAGGCTGCTCGCGGTTGAGAACTGGAAGGGGGAGCACCTGGGCTACTTTGAGGAGCTTGCAGAGGAGCACGGGGTGGAGGTGGAGTACCGCCGGCTTTGGAGGGGCGACTCCTTGGACGGTGCCCTGGAGGAGTTTGAGCTGCTGGTGTTCCTTGGCGGTCCGATGAGCGTGAACGATGAGGGTGAGTACCCCTACCTTGCCGAGGAGAAGCGGGTGATACGCCAGGCGGTGGCTGAGAACAAACCCGTGCTGGGTATCTGCTTGGGTGCGCAGCTAATCGCGAGCGCTCTGGGGGCGAGGGTTTATCCGGGTGAGGTGAAGGAGCTGGGGTGGTACAGGCTGCTCCTGACGGAGGCTGGCGCAGGGGACAGCGTGTTCTCGGCGCTTCCTAAGGAGCACGAGGTGTTCCAGTGGCACGGTGAGACCTTTGAGCTTCCACGGGGTGCGGTGCTGCTCGCGGGCTCGGAGCTCTACCCGAACCAGGCTTTCAGGGTGGGCAGAAGCTACGCCCTGCAGTACCACTTAGAGGTTACCCTGGGGATGATTGAGGACTGGGTGAGGAGCGAGCCTGAGGTGAGGGAGAGGGTGCTTGAGGATGCCGAGAGCAGGGTGGAGAGGCTCAACCGGCTGGCTGAGGTGTTCTTCACCCGCTGGCTCAAACTGGCGGGATTGTGATGGAGGAGATATTTGAGAGCGAGCTCCCGGGGGTCGGGAAGAAGTACACCGTCAGGCTGGAGGATGCAACCCTGACGGTTATCCTGCACGAGGACGGGAGGCGGGAGCTGGTGTACGAGCCCCCCGAGGGTGAGCCCGTGATACTGACCCTGAGCGATGAGCTTGCCAGAAAGCTCGCCCTCATACTGGCGGGCGCGTACTTCACCCCCGCCCCCCTTGAGGCGATTGGCTCGGTGCTCTCGGGCAGGGTGAGGCTGGAGTGGGTGCGCACGGGCAGCGCTGCCGGGCGGACCCTGGGGGAGCTTGACGTGAGGAACAGAACCGGGGCGAGCGTGATTGCGGTTGCCAGGGGGGACAGGGTTGTGCCCAACCCGGGGGCAGACTTCAGGCTGGAGCAGGGTGATGTGCTGATAGCGGCGGGGAGGGAGGAGGAGCTGAGAAAGCTAAGGGAGCTCGTTGAGTGAGATGCTGCGCGACCTCGCAGTGGTGCTGCTCCTGTCCTTAGCCTCGGGGGCGCTCCTGCGCTCCATAAGGATGCCCCCCAGCCTGGGGTACATCACCGCCGGCATCTTGGCGGGACCCTACGCCCTGCAGCTCATTGAGGACCTGGATTCTGTCTCGGAGTTCGCTGACATAGGGCTGATACTGCTAATGTTCACCCTGGGGCTGGAGTTCAACCTGCGCAGGCTGCGCAGCGCCGGAGTGCTCGCCATAGCCGCATCCCTCAGCGGCACCCTCATGCTCATAGGCACGGGCTACGCCGCCGGAGTTGCCCTCGGGCTCAGCACCATTGACTCCGTCTTCCTGGGTGCGGCGCTGTCCATAGGGAGCACCGCCATAGTGCTGCGCATGCTCAGGGACCTGGCTCTGCTCCACACTAAGTACGCGGAGATGATGATAGCCATCCTGGTGGTGGAGGATATAAGTGCGGTGGTGCTGCTCACCCTGCTCTCGGGCATATCCATGCTCACACCCTCCCTGAGCACGCTGGCGGAGGTGGTGCTGCGAATAGCCGGCTTCTTCGCCATAACCTACCTGCTGGGGGTCAAGGCAGTGCCAGCGGTGCTGCGGAGGCTGCACTCCTTAGGGGGAGAGGAGATGCTGTTCGTGGGCTCCCTTGCGATGTGCTTCTCCATCGCCTTCTTTGCCCAGAGCCTCGGCCTGTCCCTGGCTCTGGGGGCGTTTGTCATGGGCGCCGTTATCGCGGAGAGCAGGCTGTCGGAGCAGGTGCTCAGGAACATCGCACCGGTGAGGGACCTCTTCGTGATGCTCTTCTTCGTGAGCATAGGCATGCTGATTGACATCAGGGCGGCTGTGGGCATGCTCCCCCAGGCGCTTGCCCTGCTGCTCGTGGTGGCGGCGCTGAAGCTCCTCACCAGGGGCGGGCTGTGCTTCCTGGGCGGGATGAGGGGCAGGGAGGCTGCTGCCGTTGGTCTGGGTCTTCTGCCCATGGGGGAGTTCTCCTTAGCGATGGTGAAGCTGGGGTACGACCAGGGGGTGGTGTCGGAGAAGCTCTACCCCCTCTTAGGGGCGCTTGTGGTGCTCAGCGTGTTCTCAACCCCACCGCTGCTCCGGCGCTCGGAGAGAATAGCGGGGGTTCTTAGCATGCTCGCGCCCGGCTCCATAAGGGGGGCCGCCACCTACCTGAGCGCCCTGTTCTCAAAGCCGGTGGACGTGCGGAGGCGCACCGCCGTGCGCAGGGAGATGGCGTACCTGATTGTGGGTATGGGGGCGGTTTTCGTGGTCTTCGGCGTGAGCACCCTGCTGACAGGTGGGATGGAGCCGGAGCTCAGAGCGGGGCTTGCCCTGCTCTCAGCCGCACCCCTGGTGTACGTGCTCTTCAGGAAGCTCAGAAGCGTGGCTGAGCTGCTAACGGGGGCAGAGGGGCTGGTGCTGCCGGGGGAGAGGGAGGCTGCCAGGCATGCGGTGCACACCATGCTCATCCTGATGATGCTCGCCTTCTTCACCCTCTACCTCCTGCCCACCCTGCTGGGGTACTTCCAGCTCTCGGGAGCGCTTCCAGCGGTGGTTGTGGGCATGCTGGTGCTCCTGAGCTACCTGTACTGGCACACCCTCATGGAGCTTTACTCCAGAATTGCGCAGATGCTGCAGAGGGTGCGAGCCGAGCCGGGGCTTAGCCTGCTCGCCAGGCTGAATGCCGGGGAGAGCATAGGGGAGGTTGCGGTCACTGAGAACTGCGCAGCCTGCGGGAAGAGCATCGCAGAGCTGCGGATAAGGGAGCTCACGGGGGCGACGGTTCTCGCGGTTGTGCGGGGGGAGGAGGTCATCACCAACCCGGTGCCTGATGAGGTGCTTAGAGCCGGAGATGTGCTGGTGGTCTTCGGCTCGGGTGAGGCGAGGGAGAGGCTGGAGAGGCTGCTCAGGGAAGGACCGGAGAAGCGGGACCGCGCAGGGCGAGGGTAAAGGTTTTTAGATAGGGGTGACAATAGTGCTTCACGATGCGGGTGGAATTTGCGGGCAGGGATATCGTGTCAATGCGGGAGATGTCCAAGGAGGAGATTGAGCACATCCTCAACACAGCCGAGCGTGCCGACTTCAGGGGGGACATGCTGCAGGGCAGGGTTATGTGCACCCTGTTCTTTGAGCCCAGCACCAGGACCAGGCTGAGCTTTGAGGCAGCCATGAAGCGCTTAGGCGGAGAGGTGGTGGGGTTCTCAAAGCCAGGTGCTGCCTCCCTGAGCAAGGGTGAGAACCTAACCGATACCATAAGGACGGTTTCCTGCTACTCGGATGTTATAGTGCTGCGCCACCCCCGTGAGGGGGCAGCAAGACTTGCGGCAGAGGTTAGCGATGTGCCGGTGATAAACGCCGGGGACGGCTCCAACCAGCACCCCACCCAGGCGCTCACCGACCTCTACACCATCCGGAAGGAGCACGGCACCCTCAGGGTGAGGGTTGCCATGGTGGGGGACCTGAAGTATGCACGCACGGTGCGCTCCCTCGGACACGGGCTCGCCAGGTTCGGTGCCAGGATTATGCT
>WANG01000056.1 GCA_015521945.1 Candidatus Hydrothermarchaeota archaeon | reverse complement strand
GAGTACCTGACCCCGCCCCTGCACCGGCTCCCGTGCCTGCTGGGGTAGTATCTCAGGAACGCCAGCACCCGCCCCGGAGGGTGCGCGTACCCCACTACGGCAAACACCAGCCCCTCAGTGCTCACGATGAAATCCCTGGGGGCTACCTCTCGCGCTGCACCTGCTCCGCCACCACGAAGGAGCCCCTTTTCACGTCCCTGTACACCACCACCCCCGGTCCTATTTTTGCCCCTGACCCTATCTTCCTGCCCGCATTTATCATCACATTCAGCCCCAGCTTCACGTCGTCCCCGATTATGGCGCCCAGCTTCCTCCTGCCAGTGGGAGTGAGCACCCCCCTCACCTTTACCTTCACCTCACCCTCATCCAGCCTGAGGTTGCCCACCTTCGCCCCAGCTCCGAAATTGCACCGCCTGCCCACCACCGAGTCCCCCACGTAGCTCAGGTGGGATATGTGGGTGTGCTCCATTATCACAGAATTCTTCACCTCCACGCTGTTGCCTATCCTGCACCCCTCCCCTATGCTGGAGTGGCTCCGCAGGTAGGCGCAGGGACCTATCACCGCCCCCCTGCCAATGTAAACGGGACCCTGCACGTAGCTTCCAGAGCGTATGAGCGCGCCCTCCTCCATGTACACCCTGCCCGATATGCTCACCCTGCCCTCCACCTCCCCGGCGATGCGGTGGGGGAGGCGCTCCAGCATGGCGGCGTTCGCCTCCAAGTACTGCCAGGGAGTGCCGATGTCCATCCATACCCCGGTGAGCTCCACCCCCCTGACTTCCCCCTCCTCCACCAGCATCTGCAGCGCCGAGGTGAGCTCGTACTCCCCCCTCGGGGACCTGGGAACCCTCTCTACTGCGGCGTATATCTCGGGTGAGAACACGTAGATGCCGGCGTTTATGGTGTTGCTCACCGGCCTCTCCGGCTTCTCCACCACCTCCAGCACCCTCCCAGAGGAATCAACCCTGAGCACCCCGTAGCTCTCCGGGTTTTCCACCCGCCTGAACCCGAGAGTTGCAACGCCCGAGTGCGCCTCCATCACCCTGAGTATATCGGCGGCGCTCACTATGGTGTCCCCGTTGAGCACCAAGAAGTCGCCGGTGAACCTGCTCTGGGCAATGGCATGAGCCGTTCCCAAGCGCTCCTCCTGAAATATGTACTCAATCCTCATCCCCAGCTCAGAGCCATCCCCGAAGCGCTCCCGTATGGCTTCTCCTAAGTAGCCTATGAGCACGCTCACCTCCCTCACCCCCGCCTCCCTCAGCGCCTCCAGTATGTGCTGCAGTATCGGCTTGCCCGCCACCGGCAGCATCGCCTTGGGCTGGGTCTCGGTGAGGGGCTCAAGCCGGGTGCCCTTTCCAGCCGCAAGAATCAGCGCACGCATGCTAAGCACCGAACTTCTCGCTCCTGTTGAGCAGGTCCAGCAGGATGGGCATTATGTGCATGCCCCTTATCCTCCCGAGCCCGCCGGATGCGCAGGCACGCTCGCTGAAGCTCCTCACCCCATCCCTCCTCACCTCCGGCCCGGCTATCACCACGGGCACGGTGTCGCCGCAGTGGTCTCCGACGCTGCACGCCGTGGTGTGGTCAGACATCACCACCAAGTAGTTATCCCTCGCAAACTCCAGGAGCTCACCCACGAGGGCGTCTATTCGCTCAATCACCTGCACCTTCCTCTCCGGTGAGTGGTCATGAGCCGCCTCATCCGCCTCCTTTATGTTCATCAGGAGGAACTCACACCTCTCAAGCACCCTCAGCGCCTGCCTGGCTCTGTCAAGGTAATCCTGCTCAGCCTCCACCACCTCCATTCCAGCAAGCCTGGCGATGCCCTTTATTATCGCCGTTGTGGCTATGCATGCCCCCCTCATGCCGTACCTGCTCTCAAAACCCTCAAGCTCCGGCACCACTCCAGCACCCCTTGCGAGCAGGTAGTTCGCCACTGGTAAGCCCTGCTTCGCCCTCCTCCTGTTCACCTCGTGCCCCTCAAGCACCCGGTGAGCCATCGCGGAGAAGGTGTTGAGCAGCTCGGCGGTGCGCTCCGCCTCGGGAGAGGGCTCAAGGGGCCTCGCGGGTGCCACCTCAACCCCCGTGGCATGCGGGTCCGTGTCGCTCACCCTGTGGCTCAGCCCCTCGCCCCTGAACACCAGGGCACACCGGTACCCCAGGGAGCGGAGCTCCACCTCAACCCCGGGAAGCTCAATGCTCCCGAGAGCCTCAACCAGGGGCTCCGTCTCCTGTATTCTGCCCGCACGCCTGTCCAGAACCACAAGCCTCTCATCCACGCTGGCGAAGTTGCACCTCCACGCCACATCCCCCGGCATGACCTCAATGCCCATGCCAGCCGCCTCAAAGGGGCCCCTTCCAGTGTACACCTTCAGGGGGTCGTACCCCAGTATCGCCAGGTGGGAGGTATCGCTGCCCGCCCTTACCCCTGGCGCCACCGGGTCGGCTATTCCCGTTATCCCGGAATCCGCAAGCGCATCCAGGTTGGGGGTGCGTGCCGCCTCCAGAGGGGTTCTGCCACCAAGCTCCCTCACAGGACGGTCAGCCAGACCGTCGCACACCAGGAGAAGAGCCCTCGGCAACACCTCTCCTCACAGCTCCTCCTCGGGTCTCCGCTTCCTGAGCTTGATGACGTAGGTGCGCAGGTCGTCATCTATCTCCACGTACTCGTTGATAAAGTCATACAGCGGGATTTCATCCCTCCAGTAGCGCTCCCATTCCTCGGCAATGTCCAGGAACATGTCCTTTATTGGCTTCCTCTTCCTCATGCATACTCCATGAGGCTGGAGCAATAAAAGGGTTTCGCAGCCTACATGTGCCCCCGCATGCAGAACCTGCGCTGGGGCTCAATGGTCAGGACCACCCTGCCGTCCTTGAAGACCCTGACGATGCCCCCGCTCTGGCTCACCGTGATGCCCACGCACCTCATCTTCGCCGTGGTTGCCGCAACGGCGGCGTGCCTTGAGCCCAGCCCTCTCGGGATGTCCACCCCTGAGGTGTCAACGGTGAGGTAAACTCCAGCCGACTCAATAACTCCGTCCTTGCTTATCACGAACACCCCGTCCAGCTGGGCGAGCTCCTTTATGCTCTCCTTTATCTCAGGGTTGAGAACCGAGCGCTCACCCATCACGTGCCCCTGGAAGGGGTTGAGGATGAGCTGCCTGGAGTTCTTCAGAATCTCCTCCGCATCCCCTATCAGGAAGGCGGTGCCTATCATCCTGCCCTCCCTGCCCTCCCTGCCGATTTCCAGGGCTATGTTCAGAACAGCCTCAAACACCTCGGGCCTGACCTCAATCTCGTGCAGGAACCTGTAGAGGGCGAGGTCAAGGCTCTCCTTTCTGACCTCCATGTAGATTATGGCGCAGGCTTCGCAGGAGGTGGTTGAGCTCACCGCAACCACCACGTCCCTGTCGTGGAGCAGCCCCTTCTCAACGCACCTCAGCACCGCCTCCTCCACGATTTCAGAGTGGGTGCTCTTTCTGGTCAGCAGCCGCACAACCAGGGTGTCCGCCATCTCCGCGTCGGCGTGCTCCTCGGAGTCAACGAAGTCCACGCCCAGCATGCTCTCGGTCGCCTCCTTGAGCATGCGCTGGAAAAGCTCCTCAGATGGGGTGGCAAGTATGACCCTCTGGGTGTGCCTGAGCCTCTTGAGCTCCTCAAAGCTCTCCCCAGTCTCCGTTATCACCAGAAGCGCCGTGGCGCCGAGTTCCTCGGCAAGCTGCAGCGCTGACCTCATAACCACCTGCACGTGGTGCATGAATTAAGCTGTTGTGCGCACACTATAAAGCTTTGCCAGATATGCCAGCGCTACGCCCACGGCGGAGCTTCATGCCGAAATCCTCGCTGCCGCCGCAAGCCTCGCGGTGATGCGCATGTTTATATACTATGAGCCCAATACATAATCTCACTTGGGAGTGGTACTGGTGAAACCCCATGAGTTGCGTCAGCTATTTGCGATGCCCCTTCAGGCGGCTGTGAATGCCCAGGCTCTCGCCCTTCATGAAACTTTAAACTTCATGAGGGAGGTGGGGCTTGAGGAGGACGCCGTGAGGAGCTTCAAATTGAAAACCGAGAGGGTTGTTGAGGAGGAGGTGGTTGATGAGGCTGGAAAACCAGCTCTCGTGCCGAGGACCAAGAAGGTTGAGCTCAGCATCCCCCTCCTGGCTCTTCTTCCACCCCCTGCGATGAAGCTGCAGGAGATGAACGTGGAGTTCGGCGTTGAGGTGGTGGAGCCCAGGAGCGAGAGGTTTCAGCTTCCCGGCACCGCCCTGGAGGCGGTATCTCTGGCTCCCACCCTCGCCTTTCTCTCACCTCCCGAGGCTAAGAACCCCACCACCATGAGGGTTAAGATGAAGATAGTGAACGAGCAGCCCGAGGGCATGGCGAGGCTCGGGGACGTGCTTGCCGACATGCTCAGCGGGAAGGAGAGTGATGAGGGTGCCCCACCCGAGAAGGCAGGGAAGGAAGAGAAACCCGGGAAGAGCGTTATAGCTCCCGAAATCCCACCTGGGATTGAAAGGATAGTCAAGCCCCTGTCCAAGGAGGTGAAGGGGAAGGAAGTGGAGATAGAGAAGCTCAGGGGTGTGGGCAGGACCACGGCGGCGAGGCTGAAGAGCGTGAACATCAGGACGGCAGGCGAGCTGGCGAGGATAGCCGAGGACAGGGAGAGCCTCAGAGAGGTTGCCAGGCGGGTTGGAATACCCCCGGGACGGCTGGCGAGCCTGGCAAAAAGAGCCAAGCTCCTCACTGAAGGAGAAAAATAAAAAGGAGGTGGATATATGGCAAACATACCTGCAGAGCTCAGAGCTCTGCCCTTAGAGCATATAGT
>WANG01000055.1 GCA_015521945.1 Candidatus Hydrothermarchaeota archaeon | reverse complement strand
TATATAGGTTTCCCCTTATTTGGATAGGTCTTTTATATGCATTATTAAAATTAATATATGGAATCCCAATTTTTTATTTGGGAATGTACTTTCTTGTAGGAGCCGAATCATTTTCAAAGCTATTAATCAGCAATATTTTAGATGCAATTGGTATGCTTAGCTATATAATTCCCGGTTTTGCCGAGGTAATAGATGCAGCATGGGCACCTCTCCAGGGATTTATAGTATATAAGCTATATGGGTATAAAAAAGCCGCCGTATTATCTGCTGCTGAAGAAATATTACCGGGAACAGACATCATACCATCAGCTACAATATTATGGCTCTACGATATATGTATAAAGAAAATCCCTAAACATAAAATAAAAAATGGACCCGCCGGGATTTGAACCCGGGGCCTCTGCATTGCGAGTGCAGCGCTCTACCTCTGAGCTACGGGCCCTGAAAACACGCGGGTATAAGATACCTAACAACATAAACTCATCTGTGCAGCACCACGAACTCTGCAAGACTCCCGCACCTCACCACCTCCACCCCGTACCCCGCATCCTCGGCGCACCTGACAAGCTCCTCCCTTCCGAACACCCTCACCCCCAGCTCCTCCTCCCAGCGGTAGGTGCCCTTCACAGGGAAAAACCTCAGGTGCTCGGGATAAAGAGCCACGTACACCCTTGCATTCCCAGCCAGCACCCCTTTCAGGCTCCGCAGCACCTCCTCCCAGCCCTCCATGTGATTAAAGCTGAAGAACGCCGTAGCGCAGTCAAAAAACCCCCGCAGGCTGGGCGGCTTCTCTGCACCCTGCACCCACCTCGCATCCTCAGCCCTGCGCGCATCCCCGCACAGCACCCCTATGCTCTCCATCCTCGCCCCGTGAGCGCTCCAGAATAGCGTGGCAAAATCAGCATAGCACCTCACCTCCCCCAGAGCAGCCACCCACCCCGAGAGCACTATATTCGTGCCCTCCACCCTCAGCCTCTCTCCCTCTCTCACCACCCTCCGGTCATAGGCACTATCCAGCGCAAAAACCCGGCACCTCTGGCTCAGCAGCACGGGCACCCACCCGAACCCGCTCCCGATATCCAGCACCCTCTCACCCCTCACAAGCCCGCAGAACTCCCGGGCAACCTCAAAGCTGGCATCCGGCTCCGCAACCAGCTCCTCCTCAGGAATCACAGCAACAGCGCTCCTCAGGGCATCCTCCGCTCCCTCCCTGCCCAGCAGCTCCACAAGAGCTGAAAAAGGCACCGCGTACCCCTCCCTCCACAGCCCCGCCACCTCGGCAACCTCCGCAAGCACCTCCTCCCCAATCTCAACCACGGGCTCAGAGGCAGTGGCAAGTACCAGCTCCTCCAGCACCTCCCTGCTCAGCTCAACCCCCCTGAGCCTCTCAAGCCACCTCTCACTCAGCAGCACGTACCTCTCCATACAGAGAATAAACCTCAGCCATGCCCTTGGCAAACCCGTACCCAATGTTCTGCATGGCGCTGGTAAAGAGCTCCGAGAACAGGGTCTTCCTCCTGTACCTCACCTCCTCGGGCTTGCCCTCAATCCCCCCGAGCTCACCCGCCTTCTCCAGCGCCCTGCTCCTGGTTCCAATCTCATCCACCAGCCCCAGCTCCCTCGCCTGAGCCGCGGAAAACACGCCACCGCTTGCTACCCTCTCCCTGACGTACTCCTCGCTCAGGTTCCTGTTCTCAGCCACCTCCCGCACGAACACATCGTAAATCTCATCCACCACGCTCTGCAGCATCTCCTCCTCCTCCCGGCTCAGGGGCCTGTACCCCCTGGCAAAGTCCTTGTACTCCCCCGCCTTTATCACCGTCATGTTCACCCCCACCTTCCTCATGAGCCCCGAGTACTCGGGCAGTATGAATATCACCCCAACGCTCCCCGTCACCGTCGCAGGAGAGGCAACAATGTAGTCGGCGGCGCTCGCAACATAGTAGGCGCCGGAAGTCGCCCACTCCCCCAGCCACGCAACCACCGGCTTCTTCTTCCTGGCATCCTTTATAATCTCCGCAATCTCATCGCTGGCAACGGCGCTTCCCCCCGGAGAGTTAACCTCAAGCAGAATCGCCTTAACAGAGTCATCATCAAGCGCGTGCTCAATCTGGGTCTTCACGTCCTCCGGGGTGGTCGCCCCCTCGGCGAAGAGCCCGCTCTCGGACTCCATGGCAATAACGCCGGAGATGCTCACCACCGCCACCCTGTTTCCCGAGACTATGCTCTCCCCCCCGGATATCAGGTAGGCTCCAGCAACGGCGATGAGGATTGCAAGCACCACACCCGCAGCCGCGATAATCCATCCCTTCATACCGGACACAACCTATATATAGTGAGCCATGAGTTATCCCGGTATTAACCACGTGAAGAATTACCTTTCATCCCTTCTGGAGGTGATAAAGCTTGGGAAGGATAAGGCAGAAGTACATAAAGCGCACCGCACTTGAGCTGATAGAGAGGTACAGGGACAGGCTCAGCACCGACTTCAGGCACAACCGCGAGGTCGTGAGGCAGGTGCTTGACCTGCACGGCAAGATGCTCGCCAACAGGGTTGCAGGGTACGTAACCAGGCTGATGAAGCGCAGCGTGCAGGCAAGGGAGTGAGATGCTGCAGGGGTGCTACACCGCCATCGTCACCCCCTTCCGGGGCTCAGGGGTTAAGCCCGAGGTGGATGAGGAGGCATATCAGAGGCTGGTGGAGCTTCAGAACTCCGCTGGAGTCTCGGGCATAGTGGTGGCTGGCACCACAGGGGAGTCTCCGGTGCTGAGCCACCAGGAGCACTGCAGGCTGATAAGCATGACGGTTGAGCATGCGAAGTGCCAGGTGGTGGCTGGCACTGGCTCAAACTGCACCTGGGAGGCGCTGGAGCTCAGCCGGCATGCGCAGGACGCCGGCGCCGATGCCACCCTGCAGGTGTGCCCCTACTACAACAAGCCCAACCAGGAGGGGCTGTTCAGGCACTTCTCAGCCATAGCCGAGCGGGTGGAGATACCCCACATCCTCTACAACATCCCCGGCAGGAGCGCCCAGAGCATCGCCCCCGAGACCATGGCAAAGCTCATGGAGGAGCACTCCAACATCGTGGGGGTGAAGGAGGCAAGCGGCAGCCGTGAGGTGTGGAGGGAGGTGCGCAGGCTGTGCGGGGAGAAATTTGTGATACTCTCGGGCAACGACGGGGATACCTTGGAGCTGATGCGGGACTACGGTGCCAGGGGCGTGGTCTCCGTTGCCTCAAACCTGATACCCGGGAGGATTCAGGAGTTTGTTGAGCTTGGGCTCAGGGGGGAGTTTGAGCGCATGCAGAGGGAGCACAGGGAGCTGGAGGAGCTCTTTGAGGTGCTCTTCATAGACACCAACCCCATACCCGTGAAGGAGGCGATGCGCATGTGCGGCATGCCGGCGGGTGGCTTCAGGCTTCCCCTGTGCGAGACGGGTGAGGAGAAGAGGAGGCGCATCCAGCAGGTGCTGGCAAGGCTGGGGCTGAAGGTGGTGGAATGATAAGGGTTGCCGTGCTGGGAGCCCTGGGGAGGATGGGCTCGGGCATCGTGAGGAAGGTGCTGGAGCAGCAGGATATGGAGCTGGCTGCGGCGGTTGAGGCTCCCGGGAAGCCCGGAGCTGGTAAAGACATAGGGGAGCTCCTGGGGGTCGGCAGAACAGGGGTGGAGCTGAGCACGGCGGAGGAGCTGGAGCAGGTGCTGCGCTCCTCGGGTGCTGAGGTGCTCATAGACTTCACCAACCCCGAGGCGAGCCTTGCGGCGGCTGAGGTGGCTGCTAAGGTGGGGGTTGACCTGGTTATAGGCACCACCGGGTTTACCGAGGAGCAGAAGGAGAGGATAAGGCGGGTGGTGGAGGAGAGCCGCATAGCGGCGGTGCTCTCGCCCAACATGTCCCCCGGCATGAACGTGTTCTTCCTGCTGGTGAGGAGG
>WANG01000054.1 GCA_015521945.1 Candidatus Hydrothermarchaeota archaeon | reverse complement strand
TGCTCCGGTCGGGATTCGAACCCGAGTCGCCGGCTCGAAAGGCCGGCATGATTGGCCGGGCTACACTACCGGAGCACGCATACGCTCAAGAAAGCTAACAATACCTCTTATTATTCACAACGTTAAACCCGTGCCGATATATTAGGAGACTACCGCATGAGCCCGAGGGAGAGAGTTGAAGCGGTGCTGAAGGGCGAGCTTCCCGACACCGTGCCCGTTGTACCCGTTGTTGACGGGTACCACGCACCCAGAGTTCTGGGCGTCCCCAACTGGGAGTGCTTTCTCAACCCGGATAAGATGGGAGACGCCATCCTAAGCGCCCTGCAGCACTACGGCTACGACGGCGCCGTGGTGGAGATGGGCATCGGCTACAGCGGCAGGGTGCTGGGGTGCAAGGTTGAGGTTGAAGGCAAGGACGTGCCCCTCTTCGTTGGCAACCTGATAAACACCCCTGAAGACCTGGAGAAACTCCAGGTTCCTGACCCCTGGGAAGAGGACAAGATGCTCCCCGTGGAGAAGGTGGTTGAGGAGGCTGGAGACAGGTACTACATCCTGGGTGCGGTTCGGGCACCCTTTGAGATCGCCTGCATCGTCAGGGGGTACGTGTCCCTGCTGGGCGACATCTACGACACTCCAGACTTCGTGCACGAGATAATAGAGAGGTCCGAGAAGATAACCTTAGAGCTGGGCAGGGCGATGATAGAGGCGGGGGTGGACGCCATAGTGCTGAGGGACTCCCTGGCATCCTCAAGCGTCATCTCCCCCGGCCACTACCAGGAGTTCGCCCACCCCTACGAGACCCGCGTGATAAGGGAGTTCAGGAAGAAGGTCGGGGTGGTGCTCCACATCTGCAGGAACGCCGCACCCATACTGGAGAGCATGGCAAACACAGGTGCCGACGTGCTTGAGATAGACTCCCCCGTAAACTTGGGCGAAGCCAAGCAGCAGGTTGGGGATAGGGTGGTGCTTAAGGGCAACATAGACTCGGTGGAGGTTGTTGAGAGGGGAAGCGCGGAGGTGGTGGAGGAGGCGGTAAAGGAGTGCATGCAGGCTGCCAAGGAGGGCGGCAGGTACATACTCAGCACCGGGGACTCGGTTCCAAGGGCTGCGCCCCCCGAGAACCTTCACACCCTGGTTAAAGCAGGGAGAAAGTTTGGAGGTTATGCATGAGCGTACCTGAGCTGGTAGAGGCGCTGGTGGCTGGAGACCGTGAGAAGTGCGTGCGAGCCGTTGAGAAGGTGCTGCAGGAGAGCGAGGACTACGAGCTCATACTCCGCTCCCTCGCGGAGGGCATGGACATAGTGGGCAGGAAGTACGAGAGCGGGGAGTACTTCATACCCGAGATGCTGCGCTCTGCAAGGGCAGCAAACGCCGTTATGGAGAAGCTCAGGGCGAGCATGAACGGCAGAGGGGAGAGGGTGAAGGCTGGCACCATCGTGATAGGCACGGTGAGCGGGGACATCCACGATGTGGGCAAGAACCTGCTGGTTACCTTCCTGAGAGCCTCCGGCTACACCGTCCATGACCTTGGCGTAGATGTGCCTGCTGAGAGGTTCGTGCAGGAGGTTGAGGAGAAGAAGGCGGACTTCCTGCTGATGTCAGCCCTCACCACCGCCACCAGGTACGCGATGCAGGATGTGATAAAGCTCCTGGAGGAGAGGGGGCTGAGGGACAGGGTCAGGGTGCTCGTTGGTGGCGTGTCGGTAAACGAGAGGTTCGCCCGCGAGCTGGGCGCTGACGGTTACGCTAAGGACGTTAGAAGCACCATCTCCCTTCTGAGAAAGTTCTCGGAGTAGATGGGTATGGGCATACTTGTGGACCGAAACACGCGTGTGGTAGTGCAGGGGATAACAGGCAGGCAGGGAAGGTTCCACGCCAAGCTGATGAGGGAGTACGGGACGCAGGTTGTTGCCGGGGTAACCCCGGGCAAGGGGGGCGAGAACGTGGACGGCATACCCGTGTACGACACCGTCAGGGAGGCTGTGGAGGAGCACGATGCAACCGCCTCCGTGGTGTTCGTGCCCGCTCCCTCAGCCATGGACGCCTGCCTGGAAGCGCTGGCGCACCTTGAGCTCGTGGTTGCCATAACCGAGGGCATACCGGTGCAGGACACCATGCTCCTCAGGGCGCAGGCACGCAGAACCGGCTCAAGGCTCGTGGGACCCAACACCCCGGGGATAATAACCCCTGGAGAGAGCAAGCTGGGGATAATGCCCGCCTCGGTTTTCGCCCCCGGCAGGGTTGGGGTGGTCTCCAGGAGCGGCACCTTGGCTTACGAGATAGCCGCCGCCATAAGCGGCACGGGAATGGGGCAGAGCACCCTCGTGGGCATCGGCGGAGATGCGGTGGTGGGCACGAGCATGCGTGAGGTGCTGGAGATGTTTGAATCCGACCCCGGAACGGAGGCGGTGGTGCTGGTGGGCGAGATAGGAGGGGAGGCTGAGGAAAGGGCGGCGGAGTACGTGGCTGAGATGAGCAAGCCCGTGGTGGCATACGTCGCTGGCATAACCGCCCCCCCGGAGAAGCGCATGGGGCATGCGGGGGCGATAATCTCAAGGGGCAGGGGCACCGCCGAGAGCAAGCTCAGAGCCCTTGAGCGGGCGGGGGCGAGGGTTGCGGAGTTCCCGCAGGAAGTGCCGGAGCTGCTGCGCGAGGTATTGTGATGCCCGAGCCCCTCTTCCTGCGAGCCTGCTGGAGGGAGGAGGTGGAGCGCACTCCGGTGTGGCTGATGCGTCAGGCGGGAAGGTACATGCGCGCCTACCGGGAGGTGCGGAGGAGGCACTCCTTCATGGAGCTCTGCAAGAACCCGAGGCTTGCAGCCGAGGTCACCCTGCAGCCCGTGCGCGCTTTCAGGGTGGACGCGGCGATAATCTTCAGCGACATCCTGCTGATAGCGGAGTGCATGGGGGCGAGGCTGGAGTACACGCGTGCAGGCCCAAAGCTTGAGCCCGTGCGCACCCCCGAGGGGGTGGAGGCGCTCAGGGTGCCGGATGCAGGCACAGAGATGGGGTACCTGCTTGAGGCGATAAGGCTGGCGAAGCAGAAGCTGGGAAATACACCCCTGATAGGGTTCGCCGGTGCCCCCTTCACCTTGGCGAGCTACCTGATAGAGGGGGGCACCTCCAGGAGCTTCATGCAGACCAAGAGGCTGATGTTCACCTCCCCCGACACCTTCTCGGAGCTGATGGGCAAGCTCACCTCCGCGGTTGCGGGGCTGCTCAACGCCCAGATCGAGGCCGGTGCGGACGCGCTTCAGGTCTTTGACTCCTGGGTGGGGTGCCTCAGCCCCGGAGACTACGAGAGGTACGTGCTCCCCCACATGAAGAGGCTTATGAGGAGCATTGACTCCAGGGGCGAGGTGCCCGTGATTCACTTCGTAAACCAGGCGGGAGGGTTCCTGGAGAGCGTGAGCCAGGCAGGAGGGGACGTGGTGGGGGTGGACTGGCGGGTGCCCATAGACATAGCCTGGCGCAGAATCGGGTACTCCTTCGGAATTCAGGGCAACCTGGACCCCCTGGCGCTGTTTGCCCCCGATAGGGAGCTGGAGCTCAGGGTGAGGGAGGTGCTGCAGAGGGCTGCCTCAAGACCCGGGCACATCTTCAACTTGGGGCACGGGGTGCACAGGGCAACCCCCGAGCGCAGGGTGAGGCTGCTGGTGGAGCTGGTCAGGCGGCTTAGCTCAAGGAGCGCGTGAGAGGGGAGCACCTCCTCAGCCACTCCGGCTCGCCTCCCTTCGCGGGATGGTGCGCCACTCCACGCACAGAAAGCTTTATTAAAGAACCCGCGAGTATGCAAGTGCATGGATGTGAGGGAGCGGATTTCAAAGCACGGGCACCTCCTTCTTCTCCTCGCTGTGTTTTTCACAGCCTTCGCAACCAGGTACATCACCAAGCACGAGTTTCTTTTTGACCCCGACAGCTACTGGTGGTACCAGCTCGCCATCTACTTCGCCGGCATAAACGACGGCAGGCTCCAGTACTTCCACCACACTCCCACTGGCACCGTGTACGAGCTCGCCTACTACCCCACCGGCAGGCTCATAGACAAGGAGCTGCTCCTCCTCCCCTGGGCAATAGGTAAGAGCTACGACCTGCTCATGGCTCTCGGCATGCCCGCCACCGACCAGGGCATGCTGAGCTGGATGTTCATCTTCGGGCCCCTAATGGGCGCCCTCACCGCGGTGGTTGCCTACTTCCTGGGCAGGGAGCTCACGGGAAGCAGGCGGGCTGGCATGGTGGCTGCCATCTTCTACTCCTTCTCCCACCTGGCCATGACCAGGAACACCGCAGGCGACACGGGTCAGGAGAGCCTGGGCACCCTGCTCCTCTTCCTCTTCCTGCTGCTCTTCATGCGCTCCGTGCGTGCGAGCAGTACGCCCAGGAGAGCCGCACTCGCAGCTTGCTCAGGAGTGCTCTTCCTGCTCGCCGCCAACACCTGGGGGGGCACCAGCTTCTACTGGGGCATGCTCATAGTCTCGGTCTTCACCTACCTCGCCTACTGCATCCTCTCGGGCAGGGACCCCGGGGAGTACTCGGGGCTGTGCCTCACCTACACCATCTTCATCACAACCGGCGCCCTGCTGCCGGCGCTCACCGACGTGGGGAGGACCTACGTTATAGGTCCCCTCTCCCCCGGCAACGTCTTCCTCTCCCTCTCCACCCTCCTCCTCGCAGGGTGCGTGGCGCTGCTGGCACTCAGTAGTAGGGGTACGGAGCCGGGGAAGATAAGGGCTGGCTTCGTCGCCGCCTGCGCGGGAGCGCTCGTGCTGCTCCTCCTCCTCGGAGGGGCAACCTTCTTTGAGAGGTTCTGGAGCTTCGCCAGCAGGCTGCTCTTCAGCCCTGAGGAGAAGGGGCTCACGGGCAAGACCGTCGCCTACTACCGCCCCACCGGGTTTGAGGAGTTCAAGCAGGCGCTGGGCCTGCTGCTCTTCGTGATACCCGCAGGCGCTGTGGCTGCGCTTCGCGAGCTCCGTCACCGCAGAAGCTTCAACCTGCTCTTCATGCTGGTCTTCCTGCTCTTGGCGGTGGTTGCGTACCGCTGGATGATACGCCTCTCCTTCTTCTTCGCCTTCATCCTGCCCCTCTTCCTCGGGTGGATGTACGCCCTCTACCTCAGGAAGCAGCTCCCGAAGGAGAAGAAGGAGCCCGCCGCAAAGCTCGGGACCATCGCCGCCTTTGCAGTGCTCGTCTTCCTGCTCGCCCCCCACATGAGCAACTCCCTGCAGAGCTTAGAGGCGCAGAAGTACGCAGACCAGGGGGTGGTGCCCTGGAAGCTCGCGGGTGACTGGATAAGGGAGAACACGCCTGAGGATGCGCTGCTGGTGCACTGGTGGGACTACGGGTACTACATGCAGACCTTCGCCATCCGCAGAACCATAGTTGACGGCGGCAACGTGGGTCCCAGAGTGCCTGGGGGCAGTGAGCACCGCAACATAGACGTGGCAAAGGCATTCATATCCCCCGAGGATGAGTTCTACAGGTACATCGCCCCCTACAACCCCGACAACCTGAGCGTTTACGTGCTCGTAAGCGTTGAGGAGGTGCCAAAGAGCGGGGCGATAACCTTCCACGCGGGGGTTACCAAGCAGATAGTTGAGCTCTGGAGGAAGTACGGGCTGGTATCCGAGGAGGAGTACAGGCGGATAATGGAGGAGAAGGAGTACGAGAAGCCAATCGCGAGCATCTTCCACCGCACCGACAGGGGGATAAGCGTGTTCCCGGAGTTCGCCAACGCCACCATGGTGAAGATGCTCTTCTTCCCGGAGGAGCTTGAGAGGTTTGAGCTGGTGCACACGGTGTGGGTGAACATGGAGGGGAGCAGGGTTCCCTACGTGCGCATATACCGCTACAGGGGGTGAACCCTGCAGGGGTTTATCACGCCCGCACGTATGGCGTGGTCAGCCAGCGTGAGGGCGAGCATCGCCTCGCACACGGGCACTATCCTGGGCACTATGCAGGGGTCGTGCATCCCCTCCACCCTTATGCTGGTGCCCCTCATCTCCTCCAGGTCAACGCTCTCCTGCTCCCTTGAGATGCTTGGGGTGGGCTTGACCGCAACCCTCACCACTATGGGCATGCCCGTGGATATCCCACCAAGCACACCCCCGGAGTTGTTGCTCCTGCACCTCACCCTGCCCCCATCTAAGTAGAAGGCGTCGTTGTGCTCGGAGCCACGCATGCGGGCGCAGGCAAACCCCGAGCCTATCTCCACCCCCTTAACCGCGCCTATGCTCATCATCGCCTTGGCTATGTCAGCATCAAGCTTGTCAAACACGGGCTCCCCCAGCCCTGGAGGCACGTTCAGCGCCACCACCTCCACCACGCCGCCCACCGAGTCCCCCTGGCTCTTGGCCTCAAGAATGCGCTCCTCCATAAGGCGGGCAGCCTCGGGGTCGGCGCACCGCACGCTGGTGCTCTCAGCCCTCCTGAGGTGCTCCACCTCCACCCTTCCAGCCCTCACCCCTGCTATCTCCAAGGTGTGCCCCAGCACCTCCACCCCTATCAGGGAGAGCAGCCTCTTTGCAACCGCACCTCCCGCCACCCTGGCAATGGTCTCCCTGCCGGAGGCTCTGCCACCCCCCCTGTAGTCCCAGTGCCCGTACTTCAGCCGGTAGCTCAGGTCCGCATGCCCGGGTCTCGGAACCCGCCTCACCACCTCGTAGGGGGCGGAGTTGAAGCTCCTGTTGTACACCACCATGGCTATGGGAGCACCCGTGGTCCTGCCCTCAAACACCCCCGAGAGGATTTCCACCCTGTCCTCCTCGGCTCGCCGGGTGGTTACGGCGCTCTGCCCGGGCCTGCGGCGGTCAAGCTCCGCCTGCACGTCCCGCTCGCTCAGCTCAAGCCCCGCGGGGCACCCCTCAACCACCGCCCCAACAGCCCTGCCGTGGCTCTCCCCGAAGGTGGTCAGCCTGAAACACCTGCCAAAGCTGCTGCCCATGGGATAAGTAATGCGCCCACGCCTATAAAATTCTGCCGGTCAGCCTAAGCTCTCCCCTCCCTCCTGCCCATCCTGTAGTACCTGAAGCTCTTGGCAACCACGTAGGCTATCATCCCGATGTAGGTGAGCAGGTACATCGCAATTATCCAGAAGGTCTTCTCAGCACTGCCGATATCGTCTCTGCTAACAGCGTCGTGCACAAAGTATGCAAGCAGCAGAATGTAGGCTAAAAGCACCAGCAGAAGGACAATCTCAGAGCCCCCTATCCACACGGAACCACCTCCTCTCAGGAGACGCCCGCATTAACATCATAAAAAGGGTTACCTGAAGGCTTTCTTCATTCCCCTTGAGATACGCCTGAGCACGCCCCTCTTCTCCTTCTCCAGCTCCGCAAGCCTCTCAAAGAGCTCCCTCTCCTCCCTGCTCAGCTTCGTTGGCGTTCTCACAACCACCTTAACCAGGAGGTCCCCCCTGCCGTACCCGTTGAGCACTGGCATTCCCCTGCCCTTTATCCTGAAAACCTCCCCCGTCTGCGTGCCTGCAGGAATCCTGAGCTTCTCCCTGTCGCCATCTATGGTTGGCACCTCAAGCTCAGCCCCCAGCGCCGCCTGGGAGAAGGTAATGGGCACCTCCACGTACAGGTCGCTCC
>WANG01000053.1 GCA_015521945.1 Candidatus Hydrothermarchaeota archaeon | reverse complement strand
AGGGGTGACCTGCCAGTGGACGCTTACGCCGCCCTGTGCCTTGCGAAGCGCAGACGTGCGCCCGTGCTTTTTGTTGAACCCGGGAAGGTCCCTGAGGCTGTTGAGGATGCCATAAAGAAGATAAAACCGAAGAAGATTCTGATTGTCGGAGGCAGGAAGGCGGTGAGTGGGGAGGTTGAGGAGGAGCTTCGCGGGTATGCGGAGGTGGAGAGGGTGTGGGGTGAGACCAGGGTGGAGACCAGCATAGAGGTCGCCCGGCGAACGGATGCGGGTGAGGTTGTAGTCACCCACTACAACTCAAGCGTGGAGGCTGCGGTGCTCTCCTACCTCTACGGAGCGCCGGTGGTTTACGTCAGCGAGCACGGGCTTGAGCGGGTGGTGGAGTTCCTCAGGGAGAGAAAGCCCAGAGTGCTCTTCGTCGGTGTTGATGAGGGCATGAAGAAGAGGATACTGGATGAGATTGCATAGGGTGCTGCTGCTCCTGATGGTGTCCCTGGGTGCGGTGCTCTGCCTGGAGCTGGTGACGGGACCCGTGAGGATTCCCCCTGAACAGGTGCTCCAGGCGCTGCTGGGTCAGACAAAGGGGAGCCAGGAGGTTATAGTGAGGGAGCTTAGGCTGCCGAGAGCTGTGCTCGCGCTCCTCGCAGGAGTGGCGCTTTCAGTTTCGGGGGCGGTTTTCCAGGGCGTTTTCAGGAACCCTATGGCGGAGCCATACGTGCTCGGCGTCGCCTCCGGCGCTGCGCTGGGGATGAGCATAGCCATGCTCTATCTGAAGAGCTACGTGCTGCTGCTCTCCTTCGCCTTCGGGCTTGCAACCCTGGGGGTGGTGTACTCCATAGCGGGCACCCGCACGCACGCCCTGCTTCTGGCTGGAGTCTCTGTGTCCCTCTTTCTCTCTGCCCTCACCTCCTTCATCCTGTACCTCAACGCCAGGGATGCGGCCACCATAATGTTCACCCTCATGGGCACCCTGTCAAGCGCCACCTGGGACAGGGTGAGGGTGTCCCTGGTGGTGCTGCCCGTGGCTCTGCTCATCTACCTCTTCTCAAGGGAGCTCAATATCCTCACCCTGGGGGATGAGAATGCCAGGGTCCTGGGGCTTGAGGCCGGGAGGATGAAGCTCCTGCTTCTGAGCCTTTCCACCCTCCTGGCGAGCGTGACCGTCTCCCTGTGCGGCATCATAGGTTTTGTCGGGCTGATAACACCCCACATCGCAAGGCTGCTGGTGGGGCAGGACTTCAGGCTCCTCCTTCCCGCAGCCTCCCTGACAGGGGCTGCGCTTCTGATGCTCGCGGATGTGGCGGCGAGGAGCCTGGCTCCCGGGGAGGTGCCGGTGAACATAGTGACCACCCTCTTCGGGGTGCCCTTCTTCATCTACCTGCTGGTGAGGAGCAGGAGGGGTGAGGTATGATAAGGGTGAGAGGGGTTGAGGTGTGGTACGATGCCCTCAGGGTGCTGCGGGGGATATCTGCGGAGTTTGAGGGCGGGTGCTTCACCGGGGTGCTGGGTCCCAACGGGGCAGGAAAGAGCACGCTGCTTCGCGCCATCGCCGCTCTGGTGGGCTTCAGGGGCAGGGTTGAGCTGCTGGGCAGGGAGGTGAGGGAGATGGGGCGGAGGGAGCTTGCAAGGCGGCTCTCGGTGGTGCCTCAGGAGTTTCCCCACGAGCTGGAGTTCAGCGCCCTGGAGGTGGTGGCCATGGGGAGGTATCCGCATCAGCCGGTGCTGCGGCTCAGGGATGGGGAGCACCTGAGGGCTGCGGGCAGGGCTCTGGAAAGGGTGGGCGCCTCTGAGCTTGCGGGCAGGAGATTCAGGTGCATGAGCTCTGGAGAGAGGCAGCGCGTGCTCATCGCAAGGGCGCTGGCGCAGGAGGCTGAGGCGGTGCTTCTGGACGAGCCCACCTCCAACCTTGACCTCAGGCACAGCGTGGAGGTGATGGAGCTCCTCAGGAGGCTGGCGGAGGAGGGGAGGTGCGTTATAGCGTGCATGCACAATATAAACCTCGCCTCTCTCTACTGCGACAGGCTGGTGCTCATGAGGGATGGCAGAGTGGCTGTGCAGGGGACGCCGGAGGAGGTGGTTACCCCGGAGGTTATCAGGGAGGTGTACGGGTGCGATGTGTGCGTGGTCCCCCATCCCGTGCTGAAGAAGCCCCAGGT
>WANG01000052.1 GCA_015521945.1 Candidatus Hydrothermarchaeota archaeon | reverse complement strand
CTGCCACCCAGGGTGAGGTATGGTTGAGGTAAGGCCCTTCAGAGGTGTCAGGTACTCGGTTGAGGAGCTATCCAGGGTTGTGGCGCCTCCCTACGACGTAATCTCCGAGGAGGAGCTGCAGCGCTACTACTCGGCTCACCCCAACAACGTGGTGTGGCTTGACCTGAACCCGGAGGCGGGAGAGCGCAGGTACAGGCGTGCGGCTGAGCTGTACAGAGAGTGGAAGCAGAGGGGTGTGCTGGTGAGGGATGCGGAGCCCTGCATCTACTTCTACACCCAGGAGTACACCCTCCGCTCCAGGAGGAAGAGCCTCTCGGGGATAATAGCCAGCGTGCGGCTGAGCGAGTACACCAGGGGCGAGGTTCTGCCGCACGAGCGGACTCTCAGGGAGCCGAAGAGGGACAGGCTGATGCTGATGAGGCACACGGGGGCGGTCTTCAGCCCCATCTACATGCTGCACGAGCTTGAGCCCTTCAGCACGGGCTCTGCAGAGCCCATCGCCGACTTTGAGGCGATGGGGGTAAGGCACAGGCTGTGGAGGCTTGAGGAGCAGGATGAGATAGCGGAAATTGCAGAGGCTATGAAGGGGAGCAGGCTGTTCATAGCCGACGGGCACCACCGCTACGAGACCGCCCTGAGCTACGCCGCCGAGAGGGGGGGAAGGGGGGATGAGCCCCACCACTACGTCCCCGCGTACATGGTGAGCACCTCCGACCCAGGGGTGAGCATACTGCCCGCCCACAGGCTGGTCAGGCACCCCTTCTCCCAGGATGAGCTCCTGAGCAGGGCTGAGGAGCACTTTGAGCACGAGAGCTTTGAGGAGCTTGAGGAGTTCTTGGAGGCTCTTTACTCCAGCAGGCGGAACACGGGCTTCTACGCCGGCGAGGGGTACCACCTGCTCACCCTGAAGGACTACTCCGTCATGGACGAGCTCCTGGGGGACCGCTCCCCGGCGGTTCGCCGCCTCCCGGTGAGCGTGCTCCACTCCTTAGTCTTCTCCAGGATTCTCGGGTTTGAGAGCGACGAGCACAACACCAGCTACAGCGTGAGCGAGGAGGAGTGCGTGAGGCTCGTTGAGAGGCGTGAGTTTGATGCGGTGTTCTTCCTCAACCCCACGACGGTGCAGGAGGTCTGCAGGGTGGCGGAGGAGGGGGAGAGGATGCCGGGCAAGGCGACCTACTTCTACCCCAAGCCCCTCACGGGGCTGGTGATGTACGAGCTTGAGGAGTGGTAGGATGAGAATGCCGGAGAGGTGGGAACGGTGGAGATATACGTGGATGAGAAGGGTGAGGTTGCGGGTGTGAGGTGGCTCGGTCTCAGAGCAGGGGCGGTGCGCTTCTACGGGTGCAACTACCGCTGCCCCTTCTGCCCCGCTCAGAGGTGGAGCTACAGCGGCAGCTTCGGAGGCGTGGAGTTCTGCATGGACGAGGAGGGGAGGGTTGAGGTGGAGAGCACGGCTCTGGCGGAGCGCATGCTCGCCTTCCTGAGGGAGCACCCGGAGGCAGAGTGCCTGCTGCTCACCGGCGGAGAGCCCCTTCCCGACAGGCAGAGGTCTGAGGAGGTGGTTGACACCATCCTGGAGCTTGACAGGCTCGCAGAGGATGAGGTGCTGGTGGTGTGCAGGACAAACGGGCACTACCTGGGGAGGAAGGGGGTTCCCGAGTGCTTCAGCAGGCTGAGGGAGCTTGAGAAGCTGAGGGTGGTGTTTGAGATTCCAGTGGTGGGCACCACTGAGGAGGAGTTTGCCCTGCTTTCCGGCATTGAGTCCAAGTACTTCAACTGCCAGCTGGCGAGCTACTGGCAGCTCTCGCCCGTGGCTGGAGGGAGAGTAGAGGTGATGGCGAGCTTCGGCACGGGGCACAGCTCAGGTGGAGTGCACTTGGTGCATCCTGAGACCAGAGAGAGCATGTTCAGGAGGGAGCACTGGAGCCGGGACTTTGAGGATGTGTACCACGACACCTGCACTAAGCTGGGGCTGCCCAGGATGCCGGCGTACTGCCTCTCAGATAAGGATCCAGATGCGGTGTACAGGTGCATGGCTCTCGGATGCGTGGGGTGCAGGCAGGAGTGCGAGGGGGTGCGCAGAGCCCTGGAGAAGTACGGGGGCGAGATGCGGGTTGAGAGCAGGGATGAGTACCTTGAGGACTACAGGGAGTTCTCAGAGCTCTTTGAGCCTGCGGAAAGCTGCCGTGTGGAAATATAAAAAGAGGGGGAGGTGTCAGTACCTTATTTCAGGGGCACCTCCCACGTAGGCGTGGCACTTGTTGCAGAAGTTCTCGGGCTTGGGGTGGCAGTTCTTGCACGCCTGAAGGGCGGTCTCCTCATTCTCCTCCACGTACTCACCGTGCTCAGCCTTCCACTCGTTCATGTCTATATCGCCTGCCGGGTACGGGTGCTTCTTCAGCGTGGTGTCCTTCACGGGCTTCTCCGGCGGGGACACGCATCCGCCGAGCAGCACCAGTACCGCAACTGCAAGAAGCGCCAGTACAGCCACAACTCTCATATCCTTACCTCCTGATACTTGAGCCTTCTCTCATAAAGCCTTATGGCACGCAGGATCCTGTTCTCGTACACCCACCTCGGCTGCGGTCCGGGTGCACCGTTCACCGGCACCCCCCTGTAAAAGATTATGAAGGAGGGGGGCACTATTATCCTGTTCGCCAGCCTTATGCCAGGGTTCGCGTCTATGTCAATCTTCACGAACTTCAGCCTCCCTCTGAACCGCTGCTCGTACTCCTCCAGCAGGCACTCTATCTCCGCCGAGGCCGGTGACCAGTGGGCGTAGAAGTGCACCGCCACGGGTATACTTGAACAGGTTACCTCCTGGTGCCAGGTGGCTTCGCTAATCTCCCTCATTGCTTGCTCTCACACACCATGTCGCACTGCTCTTTGGATATCTTGTGCTCCTTCTCCGCATGCTCGCAGCACTCGTCCATGGTGGCAAACTCGGCATCGCATAAGCCGCAGACCGCAGGCACGGCAGCAGCACCTGCACCCTCCTTGGGCTCGCACGCCATGTCGCACTGCTCCTTGGATATCTTGTGGTCCTTCTCAGCATGCTCGCAGCACTCGTCCATGGTGGCAAACTCGGCATCGCAGAGACCGCAGACCGCAGGCACAGCAGCCGCCGCTGCCTTGGCAGCCTCCTCCTCTGCCTTCTTCTTCGCCTCAAACTCCTCCTGACCCTCCAGGATGAGCGCCTTGCCAACCAGGTCGTGGATGCCGCCCACCTGCACGGGGATGTTGTAGTGCTGCATCACCAAGGGCAGCTGCGCCTTGTCTATGGCGCAGGGTGCGGCAAGGTAATTCACGCCGTGAGCCTCCACAACCTCCTTGACCGCCGTTGCTCTCGGAAGACCACCCTTCATCCTGAGCTCCATGAGCTCCTCGGTGAGCAGCCCGCCGCCGCCACCGCAGCAGAAGGTCCTCTCCTTTGTAACGCTCGGGTCCATGTCGTGGAAGTTGTTGCACACCTGCTGGATAACGTACCTGGTCTCCTCAACCAGGTCCCCAGCCCTGGCGTAGTTGCAGGGGTCGTGCAGCGTAACCACAACGTCGTCGTTCCTGGACTTGTCTATGTTCTTCAGCTTGCCCTTGCGCAGCAGGTCGGCGGTGAACTCAAGGATGTTCATGAACTTGAAGGGCAGGGGCCCGTTCATCGCCTCCATGAACTGCCTCGCTGCACGCCAGGCGTGCCCGCACTCTCCGAAGATGACCAGCTTGGCGCCTATCTTCTTGGCGGTCTCCACCACCCTGAGGTTTATGGTCTTCATGTCGTCGTAGCTGAAGAAGAGCCCGAAGTTCGCAGCCTCGCTGGCGTAGGTGCTCATGGTCCAGTCCGCGCCTATGGCGTGGAACACCTTGGCGACGCCTATCATGGTGTCGGTGTTGGTGAAGAGGTCCGCGCTCGGCGGGAGGTACAGGATGTCAGCCTTCTCCTTGTCCACGGGTATCTTGACATCAACACCCGTGGTCTCCTTTATCTCCTCCTCCAAGAACTGGCAGTTGTACTTGAACGCCGGCTCCGGGATTCCCAGGTTGTTGCCGTGCTTGTACACCTGGGAGATAACCTGGGTCACGTACTTGGGAGCCAGCCCAACGCTGTTGAGCACCTCCCTGCCCGCCATGGTTATCTCCGCCTGGTCAATGCCGTAGGGGCAGAACACCGAGCACCTTCTGCACTCAGAGCACTGGTAGAAGTACTTGTACCACTCGTTCTTCAGTATCTCAGGGGTGAGCTTCTGGGCACCCACCAAGGAGCCGAAGAGCTTGCCGCTTATGGTGAAGTGCGCCCTGTACACCTTCCTGAGAAGCTCGGCTCTCCCCACGGGGGTGTTCTTGGGGTCGCCCGTGCCTATGAAGTAGTGGCACTGCTTTATGCAGGCGCCGCAGCGCACGCATATGTCCAAGTAGAGCTGGACGCTCTTCCTCTCCTTGCGCATCCTGTCAAGCTTTCGCAGCGCCACGGGCACCATCTCGTGGTCCGGCAGGGGCTCCTTGGGGATGTCCGTTGCCATGACCTCGGCGAACTCGGGCTTGGTCAGGTTGCACACGTAAGCCTCACCGGCTCCTGGCTTCAGCTCAACATCATACATCTTCTCAAGCTGCTCGCCCATCTTCATACCTCCTCCTGGCTCTTGGTGTGGGACTCGCCTCCAAAGTAGTGGGTTCTGGTGGGCGAGAAGAACACCCCGCCGAAGTGCATGACCTTGCTGAAGGGTATGTACATGAACAGCACCTGCACCAAGAAGAAGTGCACCAAGAACGAGGTGCTCAGGTACACCTTGTCCAGGTCCACGGGCTGGAAGGCCATGAGGCTCCTTATGACGTACTTCACGTCAACCACGAAGGGCTTGGCAAAGAACTTGGCGTACAGCCCCGAGAGGACAACGCTGAGTATCAGCAGGAGCACGAAGTAGTCGGCGGGCGTTGATATCCACTTTATGTCCGCATGCACTATCCTGCGCAGCAGCAGGTACAGCAGGGGTACGCTTATCACCACCGCCGCTGCCACACCTATGCCCTGAAGGGCGTTTACCCACCCGGGCACAGCCTCGGCGCCCAGGAAGTAGCGCAGATGCCTCAGCAGAATCAGCCCGAAGCTTATGTGGAAAAGCCACGAGCCGAGCCAGAGTATCCTGTTGCCGCTGAACCTGAATAGCGACCTGAAGAGGAGCACGTCCGCAAGCACTCTCACCACCGCGTCGCCAACGCTGCGCTGTCCTGGAAACACCGGTATCGGCGCGGGGGAAGGTCTGCTCCACCACACCGCAATCCTGTACACAACCCCCACAACGAATACCACCAGGGTTATGTAAGGCAGTACATTCACAACAAAATTTGCCAGCACTCCCATGCTACCACCTCAGAGAATGTTAAAATTTATTGATATAAAAACTTTACGTCCTGAGATTAAGGGTGTGCCGCCTGCTAAGCTCCTCCCTTGGATAAAAACATCGCAGGTGCCCTGAGGTGCACTACCGTGTGTGAGAGGTGCACCTGCGCCTCTCATGGGCGCTGGCTCTTTCCATTGCCCTGACCACCCTGGCGATGGTGGCGTTAACCGGGGCTGGAATTCCCAGGCGCTCTCCCAGCCTCGCAATCGCCCCGTTCAGGTAGTCAATCTCCGTTCTCCTGCCCCGCTGCATGTCCTGCAGCATGGAGCTTATGTGCTCCGATGTCGGAGGGAGCAGGTTGTGCAGAAGGTGGTCGTAGTACTCCCGGGAGCTCATCCCGGGCTCCACACCCGCACCCCTGGCGACCTCAAAAGCCTCCGCCAGCATCTCCCGCATGAGCTCCCTCGTCTCCTCAAGCTCACCGAGCACACCGTAGGGCACGCCCAGTATGGCGGAGAGGGGGTTCAGGGCTATGTTGTAGAAAGCCTTCAGCCACTTGTCCCTCACTATGTTCCCGCTCGCCCTGCAGGGAATCCCGGAGGAGGTGAAAAGTCTGGCTATGCTCAGGGCTCTCTGGCTTATCCCGCCCGTGAGCTCGCCCACCAAGCACTCGCTGGCGTAAACCGTGACCTCAACCTCCCCGGGGTTTCTCAGCTTGGCGCCGAAAATAGCCATGCCGCCCAGGGTTCTGCCCGCGCCGAAGCGCTCTGCTATGAGCTCCTCGTTGCCTATGCCGTTCTGCATTGATAGAACCGCCGTGTGCTCGCCTACCAGGGGAGCGAACTCCTCCACGGCCTTCGCGGTGTCGTAGGCTTTGGTGGTCAGAATTACCAGCTCAAAGGGCTCGTCAACAGCTTCGCTCACCGAGCTCAGGGCTCGCAGGCGGGTGAAGCGGTGGCTGCCCCAGATTCCGCATACCTTTAAACCCTCCCGTGAGATTGCCCGCACGTGGGGCTCCCTGCCTATGAGGGTGACACTGCACCGGCGTGAGAGGAAGCCGCCTATAACCGAGCCCAGGGCTCCAGCACCGAACACCAGCACCCTCATCAGGGGTAGGTGTGCAGGGAAGCCGAATAAAGGTTGCGGAAGAATGCGCCCGTCATGTCCCCCGCTCTCTAACACCCGTGGCTCATCGCTGGCTTGCGCCTGGGCTCACCCGGGGACCCTCTCGGAGGCGGGCTTCTGCTGACGAGCAGGGTGTTCGGCGTGTTGTTGCCCTCGCCCACATCCGCAGCTGGCGCAGGTTCGGGGAGGAGCCCGGGCACGCCGTGTCACCGCCGGCTTGCCCCGGCGCTCATCGCTGGCTCTGTGCCTGCTCAGCCGGTCTTCGTACCGGCGGCTATTTAAACCAGCACAGAATAACGATGCAAAAGTAACTGCACCCATGGCACGGCTACCGCCCGTACCTTATAATCTCGGCGATGTCCACGTAGTTCTCTCTCCAGGCGTTGGCGGTCTCGTACCTGTCCTTCCCGGCGAGGATGAACACCCTCTGCCCGGGTGCGAAGGCCGAGACCTTCTCCAGCTTCGCCCGCCCCGCAAGGATGCGCTCCCTCTCCTCTGGCGCTGTTAGGTTGGCGACTATCTCGCCAACTCCCTCATAAGCCTCATGCCCGCCCAGGATGATTACGTAGCGCTTATTGGAGTAGACGCTGAAGTTGGTGGCGTTGACCACATATAGGCGTATCCCGAGCTCCCTGAGGTACTCCACCAAGTCGCCCGCAAGGGCAAGGTCTATGGAGTTGGCCAGCAGCACCGCCTCGGGGGTGTAGGCGGCGCCTCCGCCTCCAGCG
>WANG01000051.1 GCA_015521945.1 Candidatus Hydrothermarchaeota archaeon | reverse complement strand
CGGAGCCAGCCGCCGAGTAGGTGGCATCCCCGCCAAGCGCCACCGAGGTGGCTGGGGTGTGGTTCTGCACGCTCTTTACCTCAATGCTCCACCCGGCTTCTCCCTCAATGCTCAGGAGGTAAACCACCCCGCCTGAGGCGGCAGCAACGTATCTCCCGTCGGGGGTGATGCTCACCGAGTCAACAGGTGCGTCGGTCTGGTACCTGAAAGGCTCCCTATCTCTGAAGAGGTAAACCATGCCCTCCTTCGTGCCGGCGGCTATGTGCGCAGCGCCCAAGCTAACCCCGACGGATGTTGCGTTGACTATGTACCTCCACACCACATCGCCGCTTCTGTTGAGCAGGTAGAGGGTATTGTTTGTGCCTGCGGCGATGTATCTGGCGTCAGGGGTAACCGCCACGGAGACCACGGGTGCATCCGTGGGGTGGCTCCACATCACCTCGCCTCCGACGAGCAGGTGGAGCCCCTCCTCCGAGCCCACCGCCACGTACTTGCCACCTGCGCTAACCCCGAGGGAGTAAACCCGGGAGCCCACATCAAGGCTCCAGAGGGGTTCAGCCTCTGCCCGCACGGCTTCAGCTCCCCCCAGGACGGAGAGCACCACTAAGAGAGCAGCCCAGCCCCTCATTGTGCATAATTACTTGGGTGCTATATATAAGGTTGCGCGCCTTTGGCACCTGCAGGCAGGGCAGCCCAAAGCTTAAGCCGGCAGACTCCAAGGGTAGGGCAATGCGCAGGCTGGTGGCTATCCTGATGGCGCTGCTGCTGGTGCTCAACTTGGCGCTCTTCGCCTCGGGCATGCTGGAGGCGCTCCACTTCTGGGTGGTGGTGCTTGCGGTGCTGCTGGCGAGCAGGGCGCTCCTAAGGTGAGCCTCCGGCGAAGGTTTTTATGCCGGCACGGGGATAGCATGCATGGGTTTAGTGGGCAAGAGATGACGAAGGATGGGGTCAGAATTCGCCAGCAGGAGCACTGAGGAGGTGCTTAAAGAGCTTAAAACCGGGAAGGGCGGGCTATCCTCTGAGGAGGCTGAGGAAAGGCTCAGAAAGTATGGATACAACGAGATACCCGAGAAAGAGGAGCCGCTGTGGCACAGGGTTCTGAGGCGCTTCTGGGGACCCATCCCCTGGATGATAGAGATTGCGGCTGTACTTTCGTTTCTCGTGAAGAAGTGGGAGGACTTTGCGATAATACTCCTCATGCTCTTCATCAACGCGGGGGTTGACCTGTGGCAGGAGCACAAGGCGGTTTCTGCGCTGCAGGTTCTGAAGAAGAAGCTGGCAAAGAGGGCAATCGTCCTCAGAGACGGCAGGTGGCGGGAGATAGAGGCGAGGTACCTGGTGCCGGGGGACGTGGTGAGGCTCAGGATAGGGGACATCGTGCCCGCTGACGTGAGGCTCATGGAGGGGGAGTTCCTCTCCGTTGACCAGTCGGCGCTCACCGGGGAATCTCTACCCGTCACCAGGAAGGCGGGGGACCTGGTTTACGCCAACTCCATCGTCAAGCAGGGTGAGATGACGGGGGTGGTGGTGTCCACGGGGCAGAGCACCTACTTCGGGAGAACCGTAAAGCTCGTTGCGAGGGCTGAGAGGGAGAAGCGCTCCCACTTCCAGGAGATGGTGGTGAGGGTGGGGAACATGCTTATAGCCCTCGCCCTCCTGCTCGTGGGGCTGATGGTGGTGGTGGAGCTGGGCAGGGGTGCCGACTGGAGGGAGCTCCTCAGGTTCGCCCTGGTGCTGGTGGTGGCTTCAATACCCGTGGCTCTCCCTGCGGTGCTGACCGTGACCATGGCGGTGGGTGCCTTGGGGCTGGCGAAGAGGCAGGCGGTGGTGAGCAGGCTCGCCTCCATTGAGGAGCTCGCCGGCATTGACGTGCTGTGCGCCGACAAGACGGGCACCCTCACAGAGAACCGCATGGTGGTGTCTGAGCCCTTCGTGGCTCCCGGGCACAGGGTGGAGGAGGTCATGCTCTTCGCCGCCCTCGCCTCAAGGGAGGAGAACAACGACCCCATAGAGCTACCCCTGTTTGAGTGGGTGAGGGAGAGGGGTCTGCAGGAGGAGCTCAGGAGGTGGAAGCAGGAGAAGTTCATCCCCTTTGACCCCGTGAGGAAGAGAACCGAGGCAGCGGTGAGCCTCGGGGAGGAGAGGCTGGTTGTGAGCAAGGGCGCCCCCCAGGTCATACTTGAGCTCTGCGATGAGGGGGAGTTTGACAGGAAGGAGGCGTACGCCAAGGTTGAGGAGTTCGCGGCCAGGGGGTTCAGAACCCTGGGGGTTGCCTTCAGGAGGGAGGGGGAGGATAGGTTCCACTTTCTGGGGCTCATCCCCCTCTTTGACCCCCCGAGGGAGGATTCAGGGGCTGTAATTCAGGACGCCAGAAGCTACGGCGTGGACGTGAAGATGGTGACCGGGGACAACATAGCCATCGCCAGGTACATCGCAGGGCTCCTGGGGATAGGGGAGAGGATATACAGCGCGAGGGAGCTGAAGGGGGAGACCTACGAGGAGTACAGGATTCTTGCGGAGGTTGTGGCGAAGGCTATACTGGAGACCACGGGGGTATCCGAGGAGGAGGCGAGGAGGAGGGCTGAGGAGATATCAGAGCTCGTGCAGGAGGAGCTTGCAAGAAAGCTCCCCTCCGGAATCGTAAAGAAGCACGAGTCCGAGATTATAAAGATAATAGAGGAGGCAGACGGGTTTGCCGAGGTTTTTCCTGAGGACAAGTACTTCATAGTTGAAAAGCTCCAGAAGGGCGGGCACATCGTTGGCATGACGGGGGACGGGGTTAACGATGCACCCGCCCTGAGGAAGTCGGACGCGGGCATCGCGGTGGCGGGTGCCACGGACGCCGCAAGGAGCGCCGCCGACATAGTGCTGCTCATCCCGGGGCTGCGGGTGATTGTGGACGCTATCAAGATATCCAGGGAGATATTCAGCAGGATGGAGGGGTACACCATATACAGAATCGCTGAAACCATAAGGGTGGCGGTGTTCCTGGCGCTTTCCATCATGGTCTTCCAGTTCTACCCCATCACCCCTCTTATGATAATCCTCTTAGCGCTGCTCAACGACATCCCGATTCTCACCATCGCCTACGACAACGCCAGGATAAGCCGTATGCCCGTGCGGTGGGACATGCGGGAGATCGGGGTTGTGTCCTTCTGGCTGGGTATCGCCGGGGTGCTCTCTTCCTTCCTCCTGTTCTTCTACTTGGAGCACCTGAACCTGCCCCAGAGCCTGATTCAGTCGGTGATATTCACCAAGCTGGTGGTGGCTGGGCACCTGACGATATACAACACCAGGATAAAGGACTGGTTCTGGAGAAAGCCCCTGCCCTCGCCCGTGCTCTTCACAGCCACCTTCGGCACCAAGATAATAGGCACCCTCATAGCGGTTTACGGCCTCGGGCTTATAACCCCCATTGGGTGGGAGTGGGGGCTTTTCGCGTGGGGGTACGCCATAGCCTGGTTCGTATTCAACGACGCCGTTAAGATGGCACTTCTGCGCATGCAGCGCGCTGGCAGGTTCTTCTTCGCCCCCCTACCCCTCAGGCTGCTGAGGAGGTGCTGAAAGCATTAATGCTTCACCTTGTTAGCCTGCGGTCTAACTGCACCTGGTGGTACCCGTGAGCGAGGAGCTCATACGTGTTCTGGAGGAGGCGATAGAAAGCGAGAAGGGCGCCCAGGAGAGGTACCGCAGGGCAATTGAGAAGGCAACCGACCCTGAGATCAGGATATTTTTTGAGCAGCTCATCAGGGATGAGGAGAGGCACGAGGAGCTCCTGAGGGAGCGGCTCAAGACCCTGAAGTTCCTCAGGAGCTTCTGATGCTCAGCAGGAGCATGGCGAGGGCTACCAGCACCAGCAGGGCTATGGAGGCTGCCATGTGGGGGGTGAAGCTCCTTCCCCTCCTCCTGGCAACAGCCACGGCGTGGGTGAAGAGCACCACCGAGGATGAGAAGGCGGTCAGCACCAGCAGCACCACCCACGCCGGGAGCGCCGCAAACCCCTCCCTGCCCAGAATCTTCCAGGAGTTCAGGGTGTAGTAGAACACCACTATGAACTCAATGAACCCCGCGGCGACCTGGAGGGAGATGCTCTCCTGCTGCAGCTCCACCGTCTCCCTGCCGCGCTCTATCTCTATGCGCATCCCCACCACGTCCAGGGCGTTCTTGACCTTCTGGTGGGCGAGGATGAAGTTCTCGCGCTCGTACATCAGGGTCTCAAGGGCATACCTGTGCCTCTCAATCCTCTCCGAGAACACCTCATCCTCCCCCGAGACGAGCCACCGGACCTCGCCGCTGAGCTCGTGCAGGTCCTCCTTGAGCATGCTCACCCTGGAGTTCACCCACTCAAGGTAGCGGGCAAGCTCAACGTAAACCAAGCACAGCTCCTTGACCAGCCTCTCAAAGTCCGCCAGGCTCTCCCCCCTGTCGTCAAGCAGCCTTGAGGCGCGGCTCTCGCACTTCCTGCGCTTCTCCCTGACGCTGTCCAGCATCTCCATGAAGAGCCTCGCCTCCCTCTCTATCTTCCTGTCCAGCAGGTCGGTGTAGATGAACCTCATGAAGAACTCCTGCCCCGGCATGGGGGAGAGCATCAGGTAGCTCCTCCTGTCCCTCTGCTCCTCCAGGAAGTAAAGCTCGCCCACGGGCAGCTCGCTCCTGCGCCAGGCTATGCCCCCGTACAGCTTCTCCACCTTCTCCCTCTCCTGGGAGAGGAAGATTATGGTCTCCCCCAGCATGAGGGACACCCGTGAGGCCACGTCCCTCACCTTCGCCAGCAGCTCCACGTGCTCCTCCGGGGAGTGGAGCACCAGCCTGAGCACCACCGTGTTCTTGCGCACGTACAGGTACACCTCGGCGCCGCTTCCACGCAGGGCTTTTATGAGCATTATCCCCCTGTACTCCTGGAGCATCTCAGCCTCCTGCCCCTCCACCACCTCCCTTATCTCACGCCAGCACCTGCTCACCTCCTCCTCGCCCTCGCTGAGCAGGTAGAAGATGTGGATGAGAGACTCGTCGCTCATAACCGCATCTAATGCGGGGGTGCAATAAAAACTTAGGCACGCCTCCTGTACACCACCTCATCCCCGTGCCTTATCTCCACTATCCTGTGGTAGGGTATCCTCACCCTCCTCCCGGCACGCAGGAGCACGAAGAAGCTCCTCTCAAGCTCCTGTATCTCTGACCCCCTTACAACCGCATGCTCTCCCTCAGGGGTGCGGTGCACGTAGGTTATCTCAAGCTCCTCCAGCCTCTTGCCCGGATGCCAGCGGTACTCATCAAGCACCCTCTTCGCGCTCATCCCGCACCCTTCTCCGGGAGGCGAGCGCCCCTCGGAGCATCACTCCTCGTCCTCTCCGAAGACCTCGTCCCAGCGCTCGTCCACGTACCGCTGCAGCACCTCTATGTGCTCATCGGTGAGGTGCCTGAAGCGCTTCTGCATTCTCAGGTACTCCTTCACAGGGCGCTTCTCCGGCGGCTTGTAGGTAACCCTGCCCCTGCCATTCTCCAGCTCGTAGAGTATCCACATTCCGCTGTCCACAGCCAGGCGTGCGACCTCAATGCTCTTCTCGCTGGGTATCCCCCACCCGGGGGTGCAGGAAGCATGCACGTGCACGTAGGCGGGACCCTCAGTCTCCAGCGCCTTCCTCACCTTCTCCATGTAGTCCAAGGGGAAGGCAACGCTCGCCGTGGCAACGTAGGGTATGCCATGAGCCGCCACTATCCTGGGCATGTCCTTCTTGAAGGTGCGGTTGCCGAAGCTCTCCCTGCCGGGTGGCGAGGTCGTCGTGGCGGCGCCGTAGGGTGTGGCTCCGGAGCGCTGTATGCCCGTGTTCATGTACGCCTCGTTGTCGTAGCAGATGTACACGAAGTCGTGCCCCCGCTCAAGGGCGCCGCTCAGCGCCTGGAAGCCTATGTCCACCGTGCCCCCGTCGCCTCCGAAGGCTATCACCTTAACGTGCCTCTTCCCCAGAGCCTTGAGGGCAGCCTCAACCCCGCTCGCCACCGCTGCGGAGTTCTCAAAGGCAACGTGTATCCAGGGCACCCTCCAGGCGGTCTCGGGGTAGGGTGAGCTGATAACCTCCATGCACCCCGTGGCGTGGGTGACTATCACGTTTCTCCCTGCAACCTTCAGAGCCAGCCTCATCGCTATGGTGCACCCGCACCCTGCGCACCCCCTGTGCCCAGAGGCGAAGAGCTCCTCATCGCTGACCTCCTTGACCAGCCGCCCGAACTTGTAGCACCTGCTCGCAGCCAAGCTTGCGCCGCACACGTGGCGGCATCTCACGTAGCTCGGGATATCCACAGCAACCCTCACACCGCTTCCTCCTTCAGACCTGCCCATGCAACCTCATCAACCCTCTCGCCACGCAGGGCGCGCTGCGCCCGCTCCACCGCCTGGCGGATGTGCTCGGTGGTAATGTCCCTTCCTCCGAGCCCCGCGACGGTGCCCAGCACCTTTATGTCGGACCCGTAGAGCACGCTCTTCAGCTCCGTCATCAGGGCGCCCTCGCCCATGCCTATGGAAACATCCTTCTCAATCACGTTCACCACCTTCGCATTTGCGAGCGCCCGCCTCACCGCCTCCTTGGGGAAGGGCCTGAAGAGGCGCAGCCTGAGCAGCCCCACGCTCTCATCCCCCAGCATGTCTATGGTGTCCTTTATCGTGCCCGCAACCGAGCCCATGGTGACAAGCACCACCTCCGCATCCTCCATGTTGTACTCCTCAACCACCCCGTAGCCCCTGCCGAACACCCGCCTGAACTCCTCATCAGCCCTCCGGGCAACCTCAAGGGCTCTCTCCATCGCCAGCTCCTGCTGCTTCCTGCACTCCATGTAGTAGTTGGGGTCACCGAGGGAGCCCATGGTTACCGGGTTCTCCGGGTCCAAGGTGTGGGGCATCCTGAGCTCTGGCAGGTACTCCCGCACCTGCTCCCTGTCGGGCACCTCCACGGGCTCAACGGTGTGGGTGAGCACGAACCCGTCCATGCACACCATCGCCGGCAGGAGCACCTCCGCATCCTCGGCTATCCTGTAAGCCTGAATCACGCTGTCCAGCGCCTCCTGGGCGGTCTCCACGTATATCTGAATCCACCCCGAGTCCCGCTCGGCTATGGAGTCGCTCTGGTCGTTCCAGATGTTTATGGGCGCGCTCAGGGCACGGTTGGCGTTCACCATGACAATGGGCAGCCGAAGACCTGAGGCTATCCACAGCACCTCGTGCATCAGCGCCAGCCCCTGGGATGCGGTGGCGGTGAAGCTCCTCGCGCCCGTGGCGCTGGCACCTATGCAGGCGCTCATCGCCGAGTGCTCGCTCTCCACCATTATGTACTCCGCATCCAGCTCGCCGTTCGCCACCATCTCGGCGATGTCCTCAACTATGTGGGTCTGCGGGGTTATGGGGTAGGCTGCCACCACCTTAACGTCGCAGAGCCTCACGGCCTCTGCGACCGCCCTTGAACCGTGCATAACATCCCTGTGGGGCATCACTTCTCCTCCAGCACCATCTCTATTGCCTCGGTGGGGCACTCGTTCGCGCAGATTCCGCACCCCTTGCAGAAGTCCAGGTCAACCTCGTACCTGCCCTCCTTCCTGGATATGCACGCCTCGGGGCAGAATATCCAGCAGCTTCCGCAGTCTATGCAGCGCTCCTGGTGGACCACGGGCTTGAAAACCCTCCATCCACCCGTCTTGTTGCGCTCCGAGCTCCCGGGCTCGGTGATGCATGCTGCGATGTTAACCTTCATAGCTTCGCCTCCATCTCCTCATACGCCACCTCTACCGCACGCACGTTCTTCTCCGCAAGCTTCTCCGGGAAGCGCCTGCGCACCGCCCTGACCACCGAGTCCAAGGAAACCTCCTTGGTGAGGGCTGCAAAGGCGCCTATCATTGCGGTGTTCACTATGGGCACGCCCAGCACATCAAGAGCTATCCTGGTGGCGTTTATCGTGTGAACCTCCGCCTGGGTGTTCAGCCTTATGCTGCTCTTCTCGGTGTTTATAAGCGCCTTGCCGGTGCTCTTCAGCCCTGAGGCAACATCTATAACCTCAAGCAGCGACGGGTCCTGCACGACGATGTAGTCGGGCTCGTAAATCTGGCTCCTGAGGCGTATGAAGCGGTCGCTTATCCTGGCAAAGGCGGTAACGGGCGCACCCCTGCGCTCCGTGCCGAAGCTGGGAAACGCCTGGGAGTACTTGCCGTCAAAGAAGGCTGCCATGGCAAGCAGGTCTGCAGCCGTAACCGCGCCCTGCCCGCCTCTGCCGTGGAAACGTATCTCCTTCACCTTGAAGCCACCTCCTTCAGCAGGGGCATGTTGGTCACGTAGCAGTACAGGGTGCCCCCTGTCTGGCGGAGCTCCTCCTCGCTTCTCGCTGCCACCGCACGGGGCTTCCAGTCCCGGTCTCTCATTGCGGTTATCGCCGCATCTATCCTGCCGGAGCTCAGAGCCTGAAGGAGAAGCGCGGTTACGGCACCGCCATCCTGCCACCGGCTCAGCTTCGCCTTCTCCGTGGCTCTCACCGCAAAGACATCAATGTATTTGCCCAAGGAGTCGCTCTTAACCTCGCCCTCCTCCGAGAACAGCCTCTCGGCCATGAGCATGGTGGGCAGGGAGGTGCGCGGGCAGGCAAGGTAGGCTTTCTCAAGAGCCTCACCCTCGCCAGACGCACCCTCGCGCAGGCGCGGGCGCTCCTCAACCATCTCAAGGTGCTCCCCCGCAACAGCCACGCAGGTGCCGCAGGCGACGCACATCCCGGCTTCAACCACGTGCCTCTCCAGGTCCGCGAAGCTCCTGCCCTTGGCTCCCTCCAGGATGCCGGTGAGCTCCCGCTCACCCATGCTCTGAATGTGCCTGGCCGGGTACCCGTGCTTCGCCCTCTGCTCCGCCTCCTTCAGGTTCTCCTCCCGCTTCTCGTTGGTTAGCTTGACCACGAGCCTGGTTCCGGGTTTAACCTCGCTTATGTGCCTGACCTCCACGTATCCGCTGCTCTCAGCCTCCCTGAGCAGCTCCATTCCACGCCTCGTGCGAACTATAACGGTGCTGTACTTGGGAGGTGAGCCCACCGCACCAACGCTCAGGTCAGCCAGCTCCGCCGAGAAGTCCAGGCACACCTCGCAGGCGGCGCGCACGTAGGGCTTGGTCTCGTGGAGGGGAATCCCCAGCAGCACCTCACCGTTGCGGTAGAGCAGCATCTTCCCCTTCTTTATGTCAAACTTGTCAACCTCGCTGAGCTTTATGCCGTAGTCGTCCTCCACCAGCGCACGGAGGCAGGTGTATGCCCAGTTCTCCCTGCAGAACAGCCCTATGGTCAGCTCCACCTGGTTCATCCAGCTCTGCCCTATCTCGGAGCTGAACATCTGCAGCTTGCGCAGCGCCTGCAGCTGACAGGGTAGGCCAACATAGGCAAGCTTCATCTCTCCACCTCTACGACATCTGCACAATAGTATCCATCACGATTTTTCATTATAAATATTTCGCTCACCTCGCCAGTCTGATGCAGGCTCTCGCCACGTCCCTGGCGGTTACCATCCCCACTATCTCCCCGTTCTGCATCACCGGCAGGCGCCGGATGTTGTTGGCGTCTATGATTTCGGAGGCCTTCTCAACGCTTGCCTCGGCGTCAATGGTGTACCTGAGCTCCGTCATCACCTCGGAGGCTTTAACCTGCGCGGGGTCAGCATCCTCGGCAACCACCTTTGTCAGGATGTCCCTCTCCGTGAGTATTCCGTACCGGAGGGGCGCAAGCTCCACCAGCACGGAGCCTATCTTCTTCTTCCTCATCAGCTCCGCAACTTCCCTGACGCTCGTATCTGGCTTCACCACCGTTATTGAATGCATTATCTCCCTGACCTTCATCTCCGCACCCGCCATAAAATTTTGCCCTCGGTATATTAATGTTTGTGGACGGGTGTACCAGACCAGAGATGCGGTATGGATGTTGAAGGGTTTGCGCGCAGGAGGCTGCTCAGGGGTGAGCCTGAGGGAGAGGTGGTGAGAGCCGTCACCAGGCATGTCATGGCGCTGAAGGGGTGGGGGGAGGAGAGAGCCGAGGGGTTTGCACGGGCTGTGGTGAGGGATGCCTGCGAGGCGGTGAGGAGCCAGAATGCGGAGGGAATGACTGGGGAGGTGCTCAGGTACCCGAGGGCTGATGTTGGCGCAGGGGAGTTCGGAGTGGGCTCACGGGGGCAGGGGGACTTCTTCGTGCACAGGCTGCTGGGCAGGCTCGCCTCGGGGGGTGAGCTCCCGGCGAGGGAGATGGACGATGCGGGAGCTGTGAGGGCGGGCTCCACCTACGTTGGGCTCGCGGTGGATGGCATGCACTCCCGCCTGAGCGAGTTTCCCTTTCTGGCGGGCTTCCACTGCACCAGGGCGGCGCTCAGGGATGTGTGCGTGGTGGGCTTCAGACCCGTTGCCACCCTGGTGGACCTGCACATAGCGGATGACGGGGATGTGGGCAAGCTGTTTGACTTCACCGCCGGGGCTGCCTGCGCCGGGGAGGTGTGCTCCGCTCCCCTGGTTGCGGGCAGCACCCTGAGGATAGGCGGGGACATGGTGCTGGGGGAGCGCCTGGTGGGGTGCGCCGGTGCGGTGGGGGTGTCAGAGGAGCCGCCGAGGCTGAGGAGGCACGCCAAGCCGGGGGATGTGCTGCTGATGAGCACGGGCAAGGGCGGGGGTACGGTGAGCACCATAGCCGTGTACCACGGGTGGCAGGAGGTGGTGATGAGGACCCTGAACGTGGAGTTCATGCTCGCCTGCGAGGTGCTCAGGAGCTCGGGTATGCTGAGGCATGTGAACGCCATGACAGATGTGACCAACGGGGGCGTGAGGGGCGATGCCCACGAGATTGCGGGTGCCTCAAAGACGAGGCTGGTGCTGGATGCGGATGCCCTCTACGGAGCCATTGACGCCGAGGTGCTGCGGATGCTGCGGGAGCTGGGGATTGACCCCCTGGGCATAAGCATTGACTCCCTGCTGCTCTCCGTACCCGAAGAGCACGCGGAGGAGCTGGTGGAGGCGCTCTCCGGGGTTACGGAGATGCACGTGGTGGGGAGGGTTGAGGAGGGCAGGGGCGTGTACCTGGAGGAGAGGGGCTCAAGGAGGAGGCTTGAGCCACGCTTCAGGGAGGCTGCGTACACCGAGGTCAAGCGTGCGGTGGGTGAGGATGCCCCGGAGGAGGTGGAGGAGATGAGGCGCAGGGTTGAGAGCGCCTGGAGGCGGGCGCTGGAGAAGAAGAGGATGGTCATGAGGTACATTCAGGAGGTTGAGGCATGAAGAAGGGTAGTGTTAAGGTGAAGCGCGGGCTGGCGCAGATGCTGAAGGGTGGAGTAATAATGGACGTCACCAATGCGGAGCAGGCGGGAATAGCCGAGGACGCGGGCGCGGTTGCGGTGATGGCGCTGGAAAAGGTGCCAGCAGATATCCGCGCCGCCGGCGGCGTGGCGAGAATGGCAGACCCGGCGAAGATTCAGGAGATTATGGATGCGGTGAGCATACCAGTGATGGCGAAGGTGAGGATAGGCCACTTCGCCGAGGCGCAGATACTTGAGGCGCTGGGGGTGGACTTCATAGATG
>WANG01000050.1 GCA_015521945.1 Candidatus Hydrothermarchaeota archaeon | reverse complement strand
CGGGTGGTTGCAATAGAGGAGTACGAGAGGTCGCTGGGGCTTGAGGAGGAGCTCACCGCCATCTGCAGGAAGGTGGCTTTTGATGTTCTCGGGAGAGCTGGCTTCAGAGCCTGGGGCTTTGCCGAGGTGCTGGAGAGCCCTCCCGAGGAGCTGGCAGAGCTGGAGGAGCGGCTTCAGGAGTATGCGTCAAGGGCGGAGCATCTCCCCGACCTGCTTGCGCAGAAGGGCAGCGAGGTGTACGCCATAATGCTCCTGCTCACCGAGCAGGTGCTGGGTGAGAGCAGGAGGAGGGCGCTTCTCCTCGCCAGGGAGTACTCAATGATACCGGCGGTTTTCACGGCTGCGGTGAACGTGAGCATTCCCTTCTCCTCCCTTGAGCTGGTGAGATAGGAGCATGATAACCCTGCTCACCGGGGGCACGGGCGGGGTGAAGCTGCTTCTGGGGCTGGCTCAGGTGGTGCCCCAGAGGGAGATAGCGGTCATAGTCAACACCGCCGAGGACCTGTGGCTGCCCCACGGGTACTTCTCCCCCGACGTTGACACCGTGCTCTACGCCCTCTCTGGCATGCTGGACGAGAGCAGGTGGTACGGCGTGGCCGGGGACACCTTCAACACCCACCGGCGTCTGAGGGAGCTGGGGTTTGACGAGTACCTGAACATAGGGGACACTGACAGGGCGACCCACATCCTCAGGGGGGAGCTCATGCGGAGGGGGCTCACCTTAGAGCAGGCAACCAGGAGGATAGCCGAGGCTATGGGTGTTGAGGCCGAGGTGCTGCCCATGAGCAACCAGCCAGTGAGGACCGTCATAAGAACCCCCCAGGGCAGGATGAACCTGCAGGAGTGGCTGGTGAAGCATGGGGCAAAGCCTGAGGTGCTGGGGGTGAGCTACGAGGGCTCGGGAGAGGGGTGCCCGAGGTGCGCCGAGGCTGTGGAGAGCAGCGAGGCGGTGATAATAGGTCCCAGCAACCCCGTTACCAGCATCCTTCCCATCCTGTCCCTTGACAACATTGCACAGGCGCTCAGGAGGGCACGGAGCAGGTGCGTGGCGGTTTCCCCGCTGGTGAGGGGCAGGCCCTTCAGCGGTCCCGCCCACGTGCTCATGCGGGGTGCCGGGATACATCCCAGCTCCGAGAGCATCGCGAGGCTGTACCGTGAGTACTGCTCCGCCTTCGTGGTTGATACCCAGGATGCAGGGTTTGAGGTGGAGGGGATAAGGGTGCTGAAGGCGCCCACCCTGATGAGCACCCGGGAGCAGAGGCGCAGGCTGGCGGAGTTCCTGCTGGAGGTGTGCGGCGTTGCGCATTAAGGACATCGCCTCACTGGCGCAGCTTGCGGTGCTCATTGAGGCATCCGCACCGAAGCCCGGGAATGTGACCCCCGCGAGGGGGTTTGAGGACACCTCCTACGTGCACTTCCTGGCGAGCGCCTCCGGAATGTGGAGCAGCGCCCTCGCGGCGGCACGCAGGGGGTGGCGCGCTGGCAGGGAAAGAGCAGAGTTGCGCGCCCTTGAGCTCGGAAGGCTGATACTTCAGGGTGTTAGGGACGTTCGGAGGCTGCACAGGGGTGGCAACACCGTGCTGGGCGAGCTGATGCTACTCCTCCCCCTCTGCGCAGCCGCTGGGTATGCCGCCGCTAAGGGGAGGGTTGAGGCAGCCACCCTGAGGAAAAGCGCAGCGCTGGTGCTCAGCGCCACCACCCCAGAGGATGCGGTCCACCTCTACAGAGCCATCAGGCTCGCCTCTCCCAGGCTGGGGAAGGCGGAGCACCTGGACGTGTTCAGCAGGGAGAGCGAGAGGGAGCTGGTGGAGAGAGGGCTCACCCTGGCTGAGGTGATGAGGCTGAGCACCCACGACACCGTGGCGAGGGAGCTGGTGCAGGGGTACCCCGTCACCTTTGAGCTCGCCCTGCCCGTGCTCCTCAGAGCCTACTCAAGGAGCGGAGACATCCTGAGGGCGGTGGTGGAGTGCTACCTGCACGTGCTTGCAGAGCATCCAGACTCCCTGATCATGCGCAAGGCTGGCAGGCGGGCGGCTGAGGAGGTCTCCGACATGGCGAGGAGGGTTCTGGAGTCCGGGATGCGGGAGGAGGAGCTGGAGAGGTTTGACGCCTACCTGAGGAGCCGGGGGAACCTGCTCAACCCCGGCACCACCGCCGACATCACGGGCGCCTGCGTGTTCGCAGCCCTGCTCACGGGGGTGAGGGTGTAGTGCTTGAGAGGCTGGGCTTCCGCAGGGGTAGGGTGGTGGAGTGCATCGCCACCACCCTGGGCGAGCACGAGCCCAACGCGGCGCCCGCCGGGGCGTACCTGCTCACCCCCTCCACAGCGGTGATGAAGCTCCACACCCGCACCAGAACCTTCGCGAACCTCATGCAGAGGGGCAGGGTGGTGCTGAACATCACCACCGACCCCCTGCACTTCCTCAGAGCCTTGGTGGCTAAGGAGGAGCTGGAGCTCGGCACAACCCCCTCGGGGATGCCCTACCTGAGGGACGCCCTCGCCTATGCGGAGCTTGAGCTGCTGGACGTTAGAACCTACACCCTGCGGGACGAGCTGGGGGAGAGCAGGGTGGGGGTGGTGAGGCTCAGGGTAGAGGATATCAGGGTGCTCGCGCCCCCCCAGGGGCTCTCCAGGGGTGCATGCGCCGTGGTTGAGCTCGCGGTGGAGCTGAGCAGGGGGCGCCCCCCGGAGGAGAGGGTGCTCAGGGTTGCCAGAAGGTGCCTGAGCGCCCGCGAGATGAGGGAGGTGGAGAGGCTCCTCAGGCTCGCCCGGCGCACCTGACGAAGCCCTGCAGCAGCACCCTGCCGTGCTCCGTGCCCCTGCCGGAGGTCCAGCAGGGGTGCAGGTAGGCTGAGAAGGCCCTCTCCGGGTGGGGCATCATCCCCAGCACCCTGCCATTCGGGGTTGTTAGCCCCGCTATGTCCCAGAAGCTGCCGCTGGGGTTGGCGGGGTACCTGCCCTCCGCGGGCTCCCCCGAAGGGGTGCAGTACCGCAGCGCCACCTGGGAGTTCTGGAGAAGCTCGTCCAGCACCTCCTGCGCTCTCCCCGGGGGCAGCACCACCCTGCCCTCGGCGTTGGCTACGGGCATCTCGCTCACCTCGGGCAACTCCCCCAGCAGCTCGGAGTCAGAGCACCTCAGCAGGTGCACCCAGCGTGCCTCAAACCTCGCCGAAGCGTTCTTCATCAGCGCCAAGGCGGGCTCACCCACCTGCCCGAAGGGGAGCACCCCCGTCTCAACCAGCACCTGGAAGCCGTTGCATATCCCCAGCACCGGCTTTCCCTCATCCACAAACCGCTGGAGCTCCCTGCCCAGAGCGTGGCTGAGCATCCTCGCCAGAACCGCTCCGCTCCTTATCCTGTCCCCGTAGGAGAACCCCCCGGGAATCACCAGCCCCTCAAATGCCTCAAGAGCCCGGGTGCGCACCAGCCTCCTGACGTGCACCAGCTCGGGCTCCGCCCCCAGCTCCCTCAGGGCATGCACCGTCTCGGCGTCGCAGTTGGTTCCCGGTCCGCGGAGCACCAGTATCCTGGGGCTCACACCCTCACCCCGCTCTGCCAGCTCTCCCTCAGCCGCTCCAGCTCTAAGGATACAACCTCCCTGCCCTCATACCGCACCACCAGCTCCCTGCCACCCGTAACCCCGAGCCTCGCAAACACGGCGCCGCAGCCCCTTAAGAGCTCCTCAAACTCCTCCTCCATCCCGCGAGCCACCTCAACTATGAAGCGGGAGTTGCTCTCCGAGAAGAGCAGCTCATCCACCCGCATACTCTCTGCAGGCATACGGGAAAGCTCAACCTCAGCCCCAACACCCCCTGAGAAGCACATCTCAGCCAGAGCCACGCCCACACCACCTTCGCTGACATCGTGGCACGCACGTATCAGCCCGCGCCTTATGCCCTCCTCAACCCCCCTGAAGGTCCTCCTCGCCTCCTGTGGCACAACCCTGGGGACGCTCCTCCCCAGGAACCCCAGCATCCTGTAGTACTGGCTCCCCCCCAGCTCCCGCCTGCTCATCCCCAGCACGTACACGGAGGCGCCCCTCTCCTTGAAGTCCATGCTCACCGCCCTGCGCACGTCCTCCAGAATGCCAACCGCAGAAATTAGGAGGGTGGGGGTAACGCTCCCCATGGGTGACTCGTTGTACAGGGAGTCCTTCCCCGAGATGAAGGGGGTGCCGTAGGCTCTGGCGATGTCATAGCACGCCTTCGCCGCCCTCACCAGGGCACCCAGGTTGCGTGGCTTCTCGGGGCTGCCCCAGCAGAAGTTGTCCAGCAGGGCTATCCTGCTCCCCCCCACGGCTAAGTTGTTGCGCACCGCCTCATCTATGGCTGATGCAGCCATCCAGTAGGGGTCTATCTTGCCGTACTCGGGGTTTATGCCGCAGGACACCGCCACGCCACGCCAGGAGTGCCTGAGGGGCTTGAGCACCGCCGCGTCTCCCGGTCCCGAGAAGCACCCCTGCAGGGGCTTGAGCACCGTCTGCGCCTTAACCTCGTGGTCGTAGGTCCTTATCACCTCCTCCTTGCTCGCCACGTTTGGCATGCTCAGAACCCGCAGCAGCGCCTCTCCCGGCTCCGGTGGCTCAAACTCCGGCTCTTCTAAGGGTGGAGGCGCCCACTCAGCCTTTCTGCGCACCTCCGGAAGCCCGCCGAAGAGGAAGTCCATATCAATCTCCGCCACCTTCTCGCTTCCGTAATAAACCCGAAGCACCCTCTCGGGTATCAGCTCCCCTATCTCGCTCGCCTCCACCTCCTCCTCCCTGAAAATCTCCAGCACCCTCTCCAGGTTTCTCCTGGGCACTATGAGCAGCATCCTCTCCTGGCTCTCCGACACCCATATCTCCCAGGGCTTCATTCCAGCGTACTTCAGGGGCACCCTCTCCAGGTGCACCCTCGCCCCGCACCCGAAGCGGTGCGCCTGCTCCCCCACGGCGCTGCTCAGCCCTCCACCACCTAAGTCGGTTATGGCGCTGCCCAGCCTCTCATCCCTCACCTGAAGTATCGCCCGCTTTATCTTCTCCTCCTCTATGGGGTCACCTATCTGCACCGCGGTGCCGAAGGCTTCCTCAGCATCCTCCTCAAGCTCGGTGCTGGCGAAAGTAACCCCGTGGATTCCATCCCTGCCCGTGCGCCCCCCCACCAGCAGTAGCACGTCTCCAGGGGTGGCGGAGCGCATGTAGCAGCTCTTCTTAACCAGCCCCAGGGTGCCGCAGTAAACCAAGGGGTTCCCCACGTAGCTCTCATCAAAGAGCACCGCACCGTTCACCGTGGGTATGCCCATGTTGTTACCGTAGCTCCCTATGCCAGCCACCACGTGGGTGAATATGAAGCGGGGGTGCTTTATACCCTGGGGGAGGCGCTCGTAGGGGTAGTCCAAGGGTCCGAAGCACAGCACGTCGGTGTTGGCGATGGGCTCCCCCCACACCCCTAAGATGTCCCTGATAACGCCCCCAACCCCCGTGGCGGCACCTCCGAAGGGCTCTATGGCGCTGGGGTGGTTGTGGGTCTCCACCTTGAAGGCTATAGCGTAGTCGCCCTCAAAGTCCACTATCCCGGCGTTGTCCTCAAAAACCGAGAAGCACCAGTCTGGAGAGAGCTCCTCCGTCACCCTGGCAATGGTGCTCCTGAGCAGGCTGCGTATCACCTCCCCCTCGTACTCTATGACGCCCCTGAAGGTCTTGTGCACGCAGTGCTCGCTCCAGGTCTGGGCGAAGGTCTCAAGCTCCACGTCCGTGGGCTCCCTGCCCAGGGAGCGGTAGTGCCTCTGAATCGCCCGCATCTCCTCTAAGCTCAGGGCAAGCTGCCTCTGCCTGCTGAGCCTGAGGAGCGCCTCATCGTCAGCATCAAGAAGGGGCACCCTCTCCGCAGGCAAGGGCTACTCCACCCTCCTTATCTCGTACTCCTGGCTCACGGGGTTGGCTAACAGCCGCCTGCACATCTGCTCCACCTCCTCCCGGGTGCACTCCCCCTCAATTATGAACAGCTTCGCGCTCCTGACCTCCTCCACGCACCCGTACCCCAGCATCTCAAGGGCGCTCTTCGTGGTCTCGCCCTCGGGGTCCTGCACACCCCGCCGGTATGCCACCCTTACCTCCCACTTCACCCCCCGCACCTCCTGGCGATGGAGATTATGTCGCTGAGTATGGCGCTCTGGGTCTCAATGGCTCCCGCACCCTTGCCTATCACCGTAATCCTGCCGGCAACGTCGCACTCCAGCATCGCCACGTTCAGGGCGCCCCCCACGTTCAGGGGGTGCGACTCGGGCACCAGCCGGGGCGCCACCTCCAGCCTGGAGTCCCTGACCTCACCTATGAGCTTTATCACGTACCCCCTCTCCTTGGCCAGCCGCACCGCCTCGGGGGTTATCCTGGTTATCCCGCGGACCTTCACATCCCCGAACCTGGCACGCATTCCCATGACCGCATTCGCCAGAATCACCAGCTTGCTCGCCGTGTCTATGCCCTCTATGTCGTAGGTGGGGTCGGCTTCGGCATACCCCAGCTCCTGCGCCTCCCTGAGCACCGTCTCGTAGCTGGTACCCTCGGTGGTCATCCTGGTGAGGATGTAGTTGGTGGTGCCGTTCAGTATGCCCTCAATGCCAACTATCCTGTCACCGCTCAGGGTCTCCCTCGCCAGGTTTATCACGGGCATGGCACCACCCACGCTCGCCTCAAACCTGAACTCCACGCCCCTGCGCTCCGCCTCCTGCACCAGCTTCCAGTACTCCAGGGCGAGGGGACCCTTGTTGGAGGTCACCACGTGCTTGCCCGCCCTGAAGGACTCAAGCATGTGGCTCATCCCGGGTTCGCCGTTCTTTATGTTTGAGGGTGTAGCCTCAACCACGAGCTCCGCCTCTATCTCCCGTATGGCATCTACGCCGCTCATCTCCTCCGCACCCGGGTAGTCTATGACCCCCCTTCTGCACCTCTCAAGGGCGAGCTTCAGGTCTATCCCGTCCTGGCTGTGAGCGGTGCCCGTTATGTCGGTGATGGATACCACCCTGAGCTCAACCCCGTACCTCTGCCTGTACTCCTGTGCCTTCCTGAGGAGCACCTCAGCAAGGCCCCTGCCTATTACTCCGAAGCCTATAATCTGAAGCCTCGTGGCTCACACCTCCAGGCTTCTGAGAATCTCAAGGTTCTTCTCCCGCGCTATCTCGTCAATCGCCGCCATAAGCTTTTCTGTGTCCGCACCCTGGGAGACCTCTATGCTAACTATCGCCGAGGACTCGGCTTCGGGGTGGGTCATGGCGAGGCTCAGGTCCGAGACCAGGACCCCTTCTATGGCGTTCAGGCGGTCTATGGTGTCCCTGAGGTCGGTGTCAACAACGTGCCCTATTATGAGCAGGGTCAGGCGCTCCTTGCGCACATCCTCGCCTACCCTGGCTATGCCTATGCCCCTGCTCTTGAGCTCCTCCAGTATCACCTCCAGGGTCTCCCTGTCGTGCACGTCCATCACGAGATGCACGCAGAGCCGCCTGGAGGGACGCCTCTCGTCCCTGATGTGCACTATGCTGATTATGTTGCCGCCGTGCTTTGATATGGGCTCCAGAGCCCTGAGAAGCTGCCCAGGGGTGTCCTCAAGCTCAACATCCAGGCTTATCCTCATCCGTCATTCCCCCAGAAGGATGAAAACAGGTTCTCGCCAGAGCTGCCTCCCCCGCCTCCTCCACCGGAGAGCTCGCGTGAGAACTTTAGCAGGGTGCCGTAGTCCTCAAGCAGGTGCTCAAGGCTGTGGAGGGAAACGCTCTGGGTGAAGCGCTTGTGAATCTCGTAAACCTCACCGGTGAACCTCCTCACCCACTCCTTCATCTCCGTGAACTCCCCGTGGTCGGTGAGGGCGAAGAGGAAGTCCTTGGTGAGGTACCCGCAGAAGTCCAGAAGGAAGGTCTGAACCACGTACCTGCAGGCGTGCCTGTCCCTGTCCATTCCGGATATTATGCCTATGAAGCTCACGAGCTGCTCCTTTACGTCCTCCCTGGTTCGTATGTCCCTGAAGAACCGGTAGCCCCTGCGGAGGGCGGTGAACTCACCGCTGCTGCGTGAGGAGGTTTCTGCCTCATAGGCGCTGAGCGCCTGCCGGAACTCCTCCTCACCGAACATGCTGATGAGTGGGAGGCGCAGGGATATATATTTTGCCACACACTTGGGCCTGTCAAGTTTATGATTTAACCACCTCAGCAGGTTGCAGAGTCTCTCAAATCTGTTCCACTGGCACGGGTCTGGATCCGCTCCACGTAGCTTCTAATCCCGCCGCTCAGTATTTCATGCTCTAATAAGCCTCTGTTCGTCGTGGACAACTACACTAAAACACGCAAACTCACCAGCTATAACAGCCATACTACAACTGTCTCGGGTGAAAATATGATTATTTAGACATATCTACTCATAAAATCAAAAATTTTAAGCAATTAAAGCAATATATCCCATTTTATATAATTAGAATCAACTATTAAGTGACGAGTACATTTTACATCTGAAGACCATAAGTAATAAAAGTGTACTTTTAGTGGAGAAGCATTATTCAATGAAAACTGTAAAATGTAGATGAAAATTATGCACACTTTATATGCGATTTTGGGAGAGCCCTAATATATCAGTCTAACATCTACCTTGTCCTTCGGGATGATGCCTTTTGATATTAGAATGTTCAGTGCTTTCTTCCCTTTTTTGTAGAACTCTCTGTCGTTTGTAGTGATAGCAATGTTTTCTGACGTTTTTAAAGAGCAGTACTCACAAAATATCTGAAAATCTACAAGATCTTTAAAGTTCACTTTTCTTACCTCTCTGCTGACCTGCTGGTACAGAGAATCATCTATATCTACAGTTTTTGATACTCTGGAGGGCTGTATGTTTGCGGCCTTTCTGATTGCATGTTCGTTGAGCATTTTTGGCAGCTTGCCGATGTTGTCGATTCTGATGCCGTATTCTTGAATCAGCCCGTAGATGTATTCGTAGAAGGCTTTGAGCTCTGGACGACGCTGAATAAGCTCCTTAAATCCGTCGATTAGCATTTTCTGCAGTTCCATCTCGCTATCTGCTCTCCTTGCCCTGTTAAGTATCTTATAAACCTCTATCACAGCCGTGTTGAACTTCCTGAGAAAGGTTAATCTCGCCTCAGCCTGAACCGTTTGAGAAATAATAATGGGCTCCCTCTCTGCCAGCTCTACCGCAGTTGCGTGCAACCTATCATGTGGGTTGAGAAGCGCTATAACAAGGTTTGTATCCCAGCAGTTTATGGTCATCCTTACGCAGAGGTGAGCAAAGCCGCCAGTCCTTCCGGCACTTCGAAGCTCTCCACCTTCCTCAGCTTCCCGGAGATGACCGCAGCATCATTGTAAAGCTTCTCTGGACTCTGCACACCTCTCCTTATACCTTCTACTCTGAGCAGCAGTATGAGCACGCCAAGCATGTACTCGCTCTGCCGGTCAGGCGACTTCTCCTTCAGAGCCTCGTCTATGAGCATGCTCGCTAGGGCTAAGGCTTGATCAATGAGCATCGCTTGCTCCGGTTCTTCGGTATCCAGAATCGCCTCGGAGAGGCTCTCCCTCAGAGACTCTATAACCCCGCGGCTTTTAAACACCTGCATCCTTACAATCTTCTCCTGCTCCTGAGGTGTCAGAATCCTGGATATCTCCTCCAGCAGGGGCAGAACATCTCTGAAGCGCCGCTCAAACACCCCCAAAATTTTGCTGTAAGATTCCAGATAAGCCCGGTAGGTAGGGTCCTCTGGCAGGCAGGTTATAAACTCCTCAATGAGGGCGTTCTTCTCTTCCTCGCTCAGGTGTCTCATCTCAAGTATCTTCCTGAACTTCCAGCCCGCATGCTTTCTCCTGAGAAACTCATAGGAAGATAGGAAGGGCTTCAGCGCCCCAAGGATTATACCAAAGATGTCGTCAAAGTAAAAGTCAAGAACCTCTCTATACCCATACCTCACCGCAGTAGCGCCCATCCTTCGGTGATGCCTCCATACTTACTTCATAATCCTGTGTCTGATATATTAAGTGAAGAGGTTAATAACACTTTCGGATGATGTGGAGGGTGTCCAAATAAGGGAATAAGCATCGGCACAGTTGGTGCTGGAAGAGTGTCAATCTGCCACGCTTATTTGGACATGCCCTTTTGACAGGTCCACACACTTTCGCCAAAAGGCTTATATACCACCAAGTTAGATGGTGGTTAAACAAAGTACGGGAGGTAGAGATATGGAGCTGGTGAGTGAGAATCAGCTTGGTGTGGCGAAGGGTACGGAGGTTGAGCGGGAGGTGGAGATGAACTTCAGGGGAGAGTGCACTGAGGTGGGGCTCTACTTGGCGATGGCGAGGGTTGCCATGAGAGAGGGATACCCCGAGGTGGCGCTTGCCCTGGAGAAGATAGCGTGGGAGGAGGCCCAGCACGCTGCGGTGTTCGCAGAGATGAACGGGCTGGTGAGCAGCAACACCAAGGAGAACCTGGAGAAGATGCTGGGGGGTGAGCAGGGCGCCAACAAGGGAAAGCGTGAGGCTGCGCTCAAGGCTAAGGAGGCTGGAGTGGACGAGGCGCACGACTTCTTTGATGTCTCAGCCAGGGATGAAGCCAGGCATGCAAAGATGCTCAGGGCTCTGCTGGACAGGTACTTCAAGTGAAGCCACGCTGGCTTTACCCTTCTTTTTTTAAATTAAATGCTGGGTTTTTCATGTGAGTGCCTGAAGGTGAATACTGCACTGATATAGTAGATGTGGGGAGGGTTGTTATCTTGGTGAGATAGCACTGAAGCGAGCGTTAGCGAGTGGAGAGTTTAGCCCTCCGCGTAGTATTGTTGAGAAAACCAGTTTTTCATCCCCCTTATATCCACGATGCGCCATCTCATGCACTTTGTTCAATGCACGAACACGTCCGAGACGGTGAGTTAATAAAACTATGGGTTATCCTGATATATTTTTAGTCATTCTAACCACAAGATATATATAGATTCCTCTACCATAATGGATATTTACAGATAACCCGTATGAGGATTAAAAACTCAAAAAAGGTAAGTGGTGGGTGATATGTATGTCATTTTGGCAACCCCGGGCGCGATGATAGCAGGAGGCGCCATCAAGATGGCAAGTTCGTGTGGGTGTCCTTCAGCTCGTAGAATACGGGGTGTTGGGTAAAATGCCTGCTGTCTCGGTAATACTTAGAAATATTCAAAAAAATTATATTTATGGAAAAATCAGTAGAAAATCCATTTTATGAACTTCCGGAAGCATTAGTGGAAGAAATGCTAAATGAATGTGATGAATTAGGTAGGAATTTGTCTGAGT
>WANG01000049.1 GCA_015521945.1 Candidatus Hydrothermarchaeota archaeon | reverse complement strand
CTGGCAGACATAGGCAGGGCAAAGCGCCTGCTGGGGTGGGAGCCCAGGGTGAGGCTTGAGGAGGGTCTCAGTAGGTTCATACAGTGGTACGAGAGGGAGATGCTGACATGAGGATAGCAATCATAGGCACAGGTTATGTGGGTCTGGTTACGGGTGCGTGCTTCGCGGACCTGGGGCACACGGTGATATGCGTTGACATAGACCGGGAGAGGGTTGAGAAGATAAACCGTGGAGAGGCGCCCTTCTACGAGGAGGGGCTGGAGGAGCTGCTGAAGAAGCACGTGCCCGAGAGGCTGAGGGCCACCACGAGCCTTGAGGAGGCTATCAGGGATAGCGATGTCAGCTTCATCAGCGTGGGCACCCCCTCGGGTCTCATGGACTACATAGACCTTAAGTACGTGGAGGAGGTCAGCAGGGGCATAGGCAGGTGCCTGCGCACCAAGGACGAGTACCACCTGGTGGTGGTTAAGAGCACCGTGGTGCCGGGCACCACCGAGCACTCCGTGCTCCCCCTTATAGAGAAGTACTCGGGAAAGAAGGCGGGCAGGGACTTCGGCATAGCCATGAACCCGGAGTTTCTCAGAGAGGGGAGCGCCATCCACGACTTCATGTACCCCGACAGGATAGTGATTGGAGCGATAGACGAGAGGTCCGCGGAGATTCTGAAGGAGCTCTACAAGGACTTCACGTGCCCCATAATGGTAACCGACCCCAAGACGGCGGAGATGATAAAGTACGCCACAAACTCCTTCCTCGCAACAAAGATAAGCTTCATAAACGACATCGGCAACATCTGCAAGCAGCTTGGCATAGACGTCTACGAGGTTGCCAGGGGCATGGCACTTGACTCCAGAATCTCACCCGAGTTCCTGAGGGCTGGAATAGGCTTCGGGGGGAGCTGCTTCCCCAAGGACGTCAAGGCTCTGGTGGGCAAGGCGAAGGAGGTGTACTACCGCCCGGTGGTGCTGAACGCCGCGCTTGAGCTGAACGAAACCCAGCCCCTGAGGCTGATAGAGCTGCTTGAGAAGCGGGTTGGACCCCTGAGGGACAGGCACGTGGCGGTGCTGGGGCTGGCTTTCAAGCCCGGCACGGACGACATGCGGGAGGCGCCCTCAATAAAGGTGATTACCAGCCTGCTTATGAAGGGTGCCGTGGTGCACGCCGCCGACCCGAAGGCGGTGCCCGTCGCCAGGAGGATATTCGGGGAGCACGAGCGCCTCAAGCTCTACACCGACGCCAAGGAGGCGGTGAAGCGCTGCAAGTACGTGCTAATAGTGACGGAGTGGGATGAGTTCAGGGATGAGGAGCTGTACAGGGGGAAGATAGTCATAGACGGCAGGCGGGTGCCTGAAGCCAGGGTGGCGGAGCACTACGAGGGTGTGTGCTGGTAGGTGGTAGCGTGCGCGAGATGGAGGAGCTCAGGAGCAGGCTGCAGGGGGCGGGGGTGAGCTTTGAGGGAATGCGGGTGCTCGTAACGGGTGGAGCGGGTTTTCTGGGCTCCTGGATATGCGAGTACCTGCTGCAGGACGGTGCGAGGGTTACATGCCTTGACAACTTTGCCAGCGGGCTTAAGGGAAACGTGGAGCACCTGATGCGGAGGGAGAACTTCAGGCTGGTTGAGCACGACGTCTCAAAGCCCATTGAGCTCGGAGAGAGGTTTGACTTGGTGATGCACCTGGCGAGCAGAGCTTCGCCCTTTGAGTTTGAGAGGTACCCCATAGAGATTCTGATGGCGAACACCATGGGTACGGTCAACGCCCTGGAGATTGCCAGGCGCTCGGAGGCGAGGGTGCTGTACGCCTCAACCAGCGAGGTGTACGGGGACCCCGCACCCGAGTTCGTTCCCACACCCGAGACCTACAACGGCAACGTGAGCACCACAGGCCCAAGAAGCTGCTACGATGAAGCCAAGCGGGCAGGAGAAGCCTTCGTCATGGCGTACCGCAGGCAGTACGGCATGGACACCAGAATCGTGAGGATATTCAACACCTACGGCCCGAGGATGCGCAGCGACGATATCTACGGCAGGGTGGTGCCCAGGTTCATTGAGCAGGCGCTCACGGGCAAGCCCATAACCGTCTTCGGCACGGGTGAGCAGACCAGGAGCTTCACCTACGTGACGGATGAGGTGGACGGCATCCTGCGCCTCGCCTCCTTTGATGAGGCTGAGGGGGAGGTGGTGAACATCGGCAACAACAGGGAGACCAAGATAATAGAGCTGGCGGAGCTGGTGAAGGAGCTGACGGGCTCGGAGTCTGAGATAACCTTCCACCCCCTCCCGAAGGATGACCCGAAGCGAAGGGCGCCGGACATAACCAAGGCGAGAAGGCTGCTGAGGTGGAAGCCCGAGGTGAGCCTGGAGGAGGGGCTGAGGCGCACCATTGAGTGGTTTGAGAAGCGGCTCGGGAGATGATGGAGCTTCTGCCGGGGGTGGAGGTGCTGTGCCCGTACCCTGCCCTCTACCTCAGGGAGCACTCCGCCGTGGTGGTGGCTGATGCCCACTTAGGGTACGAGGGCATGCTGGTGGAGAGGGGGGTGTTCATCCCGAGAACCCAGCTCAGAAAGCAGCTTGAGGTGCTCTCGGAGATTGCGGAGATGGTGGATGCGGGCATGCTGGTGGTCAACGGGGACCTCAAGCACGAGTTCGGCGGGCTGAGCTACACCGAGATGAGCGAGGTCAGGGAGTTCCTGAAGGCTGCCGGCCGCCTGTTCGGCAGGGTGTGCGTGGTCAGGGGAAACCACGACAACTTCGTGGCTGGCACACTGGCGAGGATGGGTGCGGAGCTGGTGGAGGAGCTCGTGCTCGGAAGCTTTCTGCTGTTCCACGGGCACAGGATGCCCTCGCGCTCGGCTGAGGTGATGGTGCTGGGGCATGAGCACCCGGCGCTGGCTCTGTACGATGAAGTTGGAGCTAAGGAGAAGGTGAGGTGCTTCCTGCACGGGAGCATCGGGGAGTGCTACGTTATAGTCCTCCCGGCGTTCTCACCCCTCGCCTCGGGCAGCGAGGTTAACCAGGTGCCCCAGACGGAGCTGCTCTCCCCGTACCTGAGGAGCATACCCGTTGACACCCTTAATGTGCTGGGGGTGAGCAGAGAGGCGGGGTGCCTGAGGTTCCCTGCCCTTGGGGTGATGAGGAGGTTCGGGTGAAGGCTCGGGGCTCATGGACAGATACCTTTATATATGAGTGCCCCTACTACATATATATTAGCACATGTTATGGTTGATGGGGATGCTCTTTTTCAAGGAGTAATGAGCATGGAGGAGAGAGATACTGCCCCGCTGGTAAACCGTGCAACAGAGGTGCTGGACGACATCTCCGCAAACTTCAGGATAGACCTGAGCAGGCTTGAGCGGGACAAGAGGTACCTTGAGCAGGTTTACCTAACCCTGAAAAGGAATCTTGAAGAGCTCAAGAGCCTGAAGGACGAGATGGAGCAGCGCGGCTTTGACTCCCCGTACTTCGCCCTGGGGCTGAGCAGGCACAGCGCCCCCCTGGGGAGGGGCGGATACCGCCGCGAGGACGTGGAGGACCAGAGGGACGTGGCGAAGCACAAGATGTTCTTCCGCACCAACGCGGCGTTCAAGAAGGGAACCTTTGAGCGCACCAAGAGCGCAATAGCTGCCCACAACATCGCCCTCGGGCACATAGAGGAGTTCGTGTACTTCGTGTGCGAGTGCGGCAAGGAGAGCAAGGGGAAGGAGGCGCTGAGGATAATTGAGGAGAGGGGCAGGTACGTATGCCCCAAGTGCGGCTCCGAGGATAAGGTGCAGCTCCGCAGGAACGAGCAGGGTATCTACCGGCTGGAGATACTCCCCTACCTGACCTACGGGGGAGAGTTCACCGTTGAAATCTCCAGGTTCACCCCGACGGAGCGCATGGCGTACCGTGAGCTCGTTGAGATACTGAGGGAGAAGAAGAAGGGCAGGATAAAGTCGGCAACCGTCACCTTCAAGGCAAGGAAGAACGGGAAGTGGGTCACAAAGAGGGAGCAGGTGGAGGCTGAGAAGAGCGACAAGCTTGACTACGAGGGTGTGCTGCGCAGCAAGTACGGAAAGATAATAATAGAGCACGTGCGCTACCACCACGAGCGCTCAATACTGGTGAGCGGGCGCTACAACAGGCAGGCGCTTGCAATAGCCTACACCAAGATACTCAAAAACAAGAGGGAGGAGATTCTTGAGTACCTGCTCTCAAAGAAGGTTGATATGGAGAAGCTGCGGAAGTACGAGGAGATAAAGAGCAGGTTTGACGTTCAGATGTACTCCACCGAGGCAACCCAGAGCTTTGCCCTTGACATGCGGGTGATGGAGGAGCGCAGGGAGCTGATAAACGAGTTTGAGGAGGAGCTCAGGCGGGAGGGGCTGATGGACGAGCACGGCAACTTAGTTGAGGGGCTGGACGAAGCCATAACCTACAGGCAGAAGATACGCAAGGAGATGATGATAAAGATTCCGAAGGCGCTCTTCGCCTGGGATATATTCAAGTTCCTGCTCATAAAGCCCTACCGCGAGCGCAGGTATGCGAGCATCTTCCCGGGGCTGCAGCCCATCCCGGACAGGGAGCAGCTCAGGGCGGGGCTTGAGATTCTGGAGGACGAGGACCTGCTCTCGGCGATAAAGCGCTTCATAGACCCCACCGTCATCCCCGTGAAGAACGCCCACGAGATAGTGTTCAGGAAGTTTGAGATAGAGGAGATACTCCAGGACTACCTGAAGGTGACGTCCTCAAGGGCGGTGGGTGGAATAGCCCTGTACCTGCACAGCGACCTGGGGCTTGAGGAGAGCGCGAGGGTGGTCTCCTCCACGGTTGATGAGCTCAAAGAGGTGCTCAAGGTGATAATCCGCCTGGGCAGGCGGGACATCCTGCCAGAGGAGAAGCTTGAGAACCTGGAGGATATAAAGACGATAAGGATTTCCGAGAAGGCCAAGAGGTTCCTGGAGCTGGTGAGATGAAATGAGCAGGGAAATCGTGGTTCTCCGCTCATCCCAGAAGGACGTGCTCATAGAGGAGATAAACCAGAAGCTGGATGAGAGCACGAAGAAGGTGCACCTGAGCATACGTCCCACCATAAACATCCTCGCCTCAATCCTCACCGCAGCTCCGAACATTGAGGCCATAACCTGCCCTCCCTCCCTGTACGAGCGCACGCCAAAGAAGATACGCACCGCCCTTGAGAAGATAGGGATAAGGTTTGAGCCCCTGCTCCTTACACCGGGAAGACCCCGCTCCCATCCCAACTGGAAGATTCAGAAGGTGTACGAGCTGGAGAAGCAGGGGTACTCGGCGAAGGAGATAAGCGACAGGCTCGGAATACCCCTGACCACCGTGTACTACTACCTGAAGAAGGAGGGCAGACAACAGGAAACCCGCTGACGTTAGCTTCCTGCAATACTTACGTGCTCCCGAGCGGGGCAGGATGCGTGCCATGCTCAGAGATGTGAAAAACCTGCTCAACAGTCTCAGGTTCGCTTTTGGCAGGCCATCTGAATACGCCCCCTATCCTCCCGCCGCTCTGTGGATTGAGGTTACCAACAGGTGCAACCTGAGGTGCGTGATGTGCGCCAACTCCTTGGTTGAGAAGTCAAAAACGGGGTTCATGGAGTGGGAGCTCTTCAGGAAAATCGTTGATGAGGCGAGCGAGTTTGCCACCACCGCTTTCCTGTTCCTGGGGGGTGAGCCCCTGCTCCACAGGGATATATTCAGGATGATTGCCTACGCCGAGAACAGGGGGATGAAGGTGAGGCTGCACACAAATGCCACCCTGCTTGATGAGGATAAGGCAAGGAAGCTCATCGCCTCGGGGCTTTCGCTGCTGTCCTTCTCCTTTGATGGGTACGATAAGGAGTCCTACGAGAAGGTCAGGGTGGGGGCGAAGTTTGAGCGCACCCTGGAGAATGTGCGCACCTTCCTGAGGATTAAGGGGAGCTCAAGGAAGCCCTACACCATACTCCAGAACATCGTGGAGTACGGGGAGGATGAGGAGACTAAGAGAAAGCGGGAGCGCTTCTACAGGCAGTTCGCAGACCTCCCCTTGGATGATATTGAGGTCAGGATGATACACCCCTGGGCCGGGAAGTTCTCGGAGTCCCAGTTCAAGCTTCCCCCGGTGAGGAAGGACAGGTTCTTCCCCTGCACCTACCTGTGGAGGACGATGAACATCCTATGGAACGGCACCGTGGTGCCCTGCTGCCTGGACATCACGGGGGAGGTTACCCTGGGCAGCGTGAGGGAGAAGAGCCTGATGGAGATATGGAACGACCTGCCCATGCGCAGGATGCGGAGGCTCATGATTGAGCGCAGGCACGGGGAGATTGAGATGTGCAGGGACTGCCAGGTGCTCAGGGACTCCTTCATGGGCATCTCGGGGGTTCTCACCAAGGTGATGCTGTACTCGGTGGAGAACATGCTGGGGTTCAGAGCCACCAGGGCGATTACCAAGGGGGTCAGAAGGGTGAAGAACGCGGTTATGTAGCTCTCCCAGCCAGCGGGGTAAAACAACCTAACTTGGCGGTATTGCAGTCTCCTAAGGGATTTACAGGGGGGATGAGGGAGTGGCCTGAAATTTATATAAAGTTTTGTGAGAGTAATTAAGTATGCCAAACTTTAGCACACACATGAGGTTTGACAGGCTCCTTGTGGATGAGGAAATAAATATACGCAGCAAAAACAATTATAATAAATAAAGCATGGTGGTTGGATTGTCGGATATAATTTCATTTAATATAAAAACATTTAAAGCGTTATCATCACAAAAAAGAATTAAAATATTAAAATCACTAAACAACAGGCAGATGACCCTGTCAGAACTTTCAAAACATTTAAACCTTCCAAAATCCACGCTACATGAGAATTTATCTATACTGATAGACGCTGACCTGATTAAAAGAGTGGAACATGGAAATAAGTTTGTTTATTACAAATTGTCCAATAAAGGATACAAATTGTTGAATTACAGGGGGTACCTTAAAGTTACCATATCCTTTACCTTCTCGGTCATATTCCTGATTGTTGGTTTAGATAACCTTTCAAGGTCATTGCAATATCTAATCAGGCCACCTCCTGGACTGGAACACGAATATTCGCTTGTTGTTCCGTATTTGACCTTTTCAATAATCCTCATATTAATCGCCAGCGCCTTCGGATTTTATTCATTTAGAAGCTGGAGAAAAATTTCGCAGAGTACACGCGATTAAGCGAGGGTATTCGGAAAATCCGAACATTTTCGCAAGTTTTATATATTAAAAGCCCAGTAAATACATGCAAAAACTCCTGGGGGTAAAAATGATGGGGCAAATAGCCAAGGTTACAGTAGTATCTATCCTGCTGATTCTGATAAGCATTCTGATAAGTTTTGCTTTTATAGCATCACAGACGCCTAAAAAAGTATCAGAAACCGAAATAAAAATAAATAACAAAAAACTTGTCATTAAGGATGAGATTGACGTACTTAAGCCCAACACATATCTAAAATTTACTCCGGGCCAGCAACTCTACTATGAGACGAGCTTAATACCCATAAGCGGGGAGGGTTACTATTTTGAAAAGCAGAAGTTCATGGTTAAAGGAATAAGAATCATCAATGGAAGTAGATATTTTGAGGTTCAGAGAATTGTAGATTACTATATCTACAATCCCGTTGATAATATAACGTTAAAAATAGGAAACAGGACAAATACGTGGTATTACAATGCAAAAAATGGGTACTGCATCGGGAAGAACATAAATCCTGAAAGGTTCAGCGATGAGGGCGTTTTCTCAACTGATGCTTCAATGTTTTCCTACTGGATGCTCGGGCTCAGGGAGGGTGCAAAATGGACCATGCGCACAATTACAGCAGAAAAGGGAAAAAGGGAGACCTTAAAAACCAGATATAACTTTGAAGTCCTGGGTAGGGATGTGGTAGATGGAAGAAAATGCTTCAAGATAAAGGCGACCATTACAGATGAAGCATCAGGGAAGGTAAAGGAAACGAGATACTACTGGGTAGATGTTAAAGACAGAATTTTAGTAAAGCTGGAGAGCTACTCAGGTAAAAATAAAAATTTTGAAATAAAGCTGGTCGGAAGGGAATAAAAGTGAAAGGACTAAAATTACTTGCCATGGTTATATCAATAGCCCTCTTGATAAGCTCTCTTCCTGGCGTTGTTGCAGAGCTGCGCTGTGACAGCTTTGTGAGCAACTGTAAGAACCCATGTGATACTACAGGAGAGTGTAGCAGTGGAACCTATAGCGGATTACAGAGAGGGTGCGATAATGGGGACCCCTCCGTAAGCACTTCCACGTATTATCCAGATGCGGAGGCTTATCTGGAGCAATTAGGCTACTGCCACTCGTGGATCGGGTCTTCGTACAGCTCAACAGATTTCACTAAAAGGCTTGGAAGCGGTCAGTGTAGATATCAGGCAATACGCTCAACCGACAATCACTATATAACTCATAATGACGGTCCGGAGCCAAATCCTCAGCCAGCGTACTTCTGCAATGGCAACCCTGATTTAATATTGCCGTGGGGATGCGTGAAGGATACCATTGAAGTGTGGATGTGATAATTCTATAAAATAATCTCTCTCACAATAAAAAAGAATTAAAAACCAAAACATTTGAGTATGGGAGGATATAAACCCTTCCCCCTGAACTCTCCTCTCAAGCACCTCCACCCCAAAGGTTTAACTACCACGCCCTGCTCCTTATGAGCATGGAGATAGGAGTGGTGGGCAAGCCGAACACTGGCAAGAGCACCTTCTTCAGGGCTGCCACCCTGGCAAGCGCCGAAACCGGCGACTACCCCTTCACCACCGTTGAGGCGAACCGCGGGGTGGCCTTCGTCAGGGTGCCCGAGCCAGCGGCTGAGTTCGGGGTTGAGCCCCAGCCCAGGAACTCGGTGAGCATCTCCGGCTACAGGTTCGTGCCCGTGGAGATGATAGACGTGCCCGGGCTGGTGCCGGGGGCGCACGCCGGCAGGGGGCTGGGCAACCGCTTCATGGACGAGCTTCGCAGGGCGCCCGCGCTGGTGCACGTTGTGGACGCCAGCGGGGGTACAGATGCCGAGGGCAACCCTGTTAGGCCAGGTACCCACGACCCCTGCGAGGATGTGGAGTTTCTGGAGAGGGAGGTGAAGCTGTGGTACAGGAGCGTGCTGGAGCGCAACTGGAGCAGGGTTACCAGGAGGCTCACCCTGGGAGGTGAGAGCCTGCCCAGGGTGCTCGGGGAGGTGCTCGCCGGGCTGGGCATGGGTGAGAAGGAGGTAAAGCTCGCCCTCAGGGAGGCTCAGCTCTCGCAGCCCCCCGGGAGGTGGGGTGAGGAGGAGCTCTCGGCGCTGAGCGAGGCTCTCTGGAAAACCTCACGGCGCATGCTGATTGCAGCCAACAAGGCTGACGTGGGCACGGCGAAGCAGGGCATAGAGGCGCTGAGCAGGCGCTTCCCGGAGAGGGAGGTGATACCCGTGAGCGCCATGGGTGAGCTGGTGCTAAGGGAGCTGGCGGAGCAGGGGGTTATCAGGTACGTTCCCGGGGATGGCAGCTTTGAGCTCCTTGAAAGCCCAGGGGAGAGGGAGAAGAAGGCGCTGAAGATAATAAAGGAGAGGGTGCTTGAGCCCTACGGGAGCACCGGGGTGCAGAGGGTGATAAACACGGCGGTGCTTGAGCTGCTGGGGAGGATAGTGGTGTTCCCGGTGGCGGATGAGCACAGGCTGTGCGACAGCGAGGGGAGGGTGCTGCCGGATGCGCTGCTGCTTGAGGGTGGCTCCACCGCAAGGGAGCTCGCATACGCCATACACACGGACCTCGGGGAGAGGTTCGTCGGCGCCGTTGACGTGAGAACGGGCAGGCGAATCTCAGCCGAGGAGCCTTTAAAGCACTTAGATGTTATTAAGATACAGGTGAGACCATGAAGGTTGAGAGCTACACCCTTGAGGTGGTGCTGGAGGCGGAGAGGGGGTTCGCCGACATAACCAGGGAGGTGCAGGAGTTCGTGGAGAAGAGCGGGATAACCCAGGGTATTGCCACAGTCTTTGTTACGGGCTCAACGGGCGCCGTTATAGCCATGGAGTACGAGCCCGGGCTTAGGAAGGACATCCCGGAGGCGCTGGAGAGGATAGCTCCGAGGCACGGGGACTACGCCCACCACCTGACCTGGGGGGACGACAACGGAAGCTCCCACGTGCGCGCCTCCCTGCTGGGACCCAGCATGGTGGTGCCCGTGGTCAACGGCAGGCTTACCTTGGGCACCTGGCAGCAGGTGGTGGTGGTGAACTTGGACACCAAGAAGAGGAAGCGGCGGGTGGTGGTGCAGGTGATGGGGGTTTAGGTGCTGCTCCCGAGCACCCTGCGCACCTCCCTGAGCACCTGCTCCAGGTCAAGCTTCGGGGTGACGGGGTCTATAAGCACAGTGTCCCTGCTCTCAAGCTGCAGCGCCTCCATGGCTTCGGGAGCGAGGAGCACGTGCCCGCGCTCGGCGTGCACGTAGGCAGCGTGGGTGCGCCTGTCAACCTCCACGACGTACCCGCGCCGGCGCAGAAAGTAGGGCCTGCTCTCCCCCAAGGGGTAGAGAACAACCTCATCCATCACCTCCATGGTGCTCGCCCGCAGGTAGCGCCTCGCAAAGCCGACCTCCTCCTCCCTCACATCTCCCTCATGCACCGTGGCTATGTACTTGTTCCTGAGCACCTTCTCCAGCATCTCATATAACAAAGGCAAAGCTAACGTGTTCACTCCTCCCCACCGGTGCCCCGCGGGTATAGGGTTGCCCACCCGGGTGCAACAACGAGAACGCTGCAGGGTGACTCGCGCAGCACCGCCTTTACGAAGCCATCGCCAGAGCCGGGGTCTGCAGCCTCAACCCCCACTATGAGGATGTCTGCTCCCACCTCCCTGGCGGCGTGAATCACCTCAAGAGCGGGCTCGCCAACACGTATGACCTCGCCCGCCTTCACACCGTGGCTGCTGAGGTACTCTCTGGCATCCTCAAGGGCTTTGAGAGCACGCTCACCTATTATATCCCGCAAATCCTCCCCCTTCTCCCTGATGGACTCCAGGGTCTCCTTAAACTGCGCCTCTCCGAGAAGGTTGGGGTTGAACACCTCGCTCATGGGCGCCACATAAACTATGTAAAGCTCCGTGCCAAGATTTTTAGAAAGCTTCACCCCCATGCTGAGTGCCTTGAAGGAGATGGCACTTCCATCAAAGGCTACCAGCGCCTTTTTCATAAGTAGCATTTAACCACTACTCATATTTAAGGTATTGCTATG
>WANG01000048.1 GCA_015521945.1 Candidatus Hydrothermarchaeota archaeon | reverse complement strand
CCTTCGCCATAGCTAAGAGGGAGGACTACCAGCGTGCGGGAGTGCCCATGCTCCCCGTGAGGTACGGGTGCGAGCGAGCAGCCAAGCTCATGATAATGCACACCCTTCTCCTGATTCAGGCGTCGCTTCTCCTCTACGCCCTGGGATACTCGGGGAGCCTCTACTTGGCAGCCGCGGCTCCCATGGGGCTGCTCCTCCTGGGCTTCAACATGAAGGTGCTCACCACCGGGAGCAGAGCCTGGGCGTGGCGTGCCTACAGGCTCTCTGGCATCTACCTCGTGGTTCTCTTCGCGGCGCTGCTGGCTGACTCCACCCTGCGGGTGCCCCCCTGAATCCACTCACTCAGGGGCGGCACGCACGGTGGCTGGAGAGGCAGGGCTTCGGGTGTTCTCTGAGCACGGCTTATACCTGCCCCGCGGGAGACAGAACCCCCTGCACACGTAAGCAACAACGTTTACCCAAACCGTAACCTTTATATACCCCACCCGCTCGCCTTTTGCAGGAAGGAGGTGCAGTAGGAGATGCGCAGAGAGGTTGTACTGGTGTGCATGGCTCTGCTTCTGGTCATAGCGGGGTGCACCCAGCAGGTGGAGCAGGGGGCGGGGGTTGGAGCGGCACCTGCAGGAGCGGAAGCTAATGCACAGACGCCAGAGAAGGAGAGCCCGGTGCTGGTGCTTGCCACCACCACCAGCACCTACAACTCGGGTCTGCTGGACGTGCTCAACGCCGAGTTCCAGAAGAAGTACGGGGTAACGGTTGAGGTGCATGCGGTGGGTACTGGAGCGGCGCTGCGCATGGGCAGGGACGGCGAGGTTGACGTGGTTCTGGTGCACGCCAGGACCAAGGAGGACAAGTTCCTGGAAGAGGGCTGGGGAATAAACAGGCGCAACGTGATGTACAACGACTTCGTCTTGGTGGGTCCCGCAGACGACCCTGCGGGAGTGCGGGGGATGAGCAACGTCACCGAGGCATTCAGGAAGATAGCCGAAGCCAGGGCGAGGTTCATCTCACGGGGTGACGGCTCGGGTACGCACACCAAGGAGCTCGCCATCTGGCAGCTCGCCGGGGTGACTCCCGGAGGGGAGTGGTACGAGGAGACTGGGCAGGGGATGGGCAACACCCTGAGGATAGCCAGCGAGAAGCAGGCGTACACCCTCACCGACCGTGGGACCTTCTTAGCCTACCGTGGCAAGCTTGAGCTTGAGATAATGGTGGAGGGTCCCGTCAGGGGAGGCGACCCCCTGCTGGCGAACCCCTATGCGGTGATAGCGGTAAACCCGAAGAAGTACCCCGAAAGGAACTACGAGCTCGCGATGCTGTACATAGGCTTCCTGACCTCCCCCGAGGGTCAGAGGCTCATTGAGAGCTACAAGAAGAACGGTGAGCAGCTCTTCTACCCCGACGCTCTGGTGGACAGGGAGAACTACAACCAGTACCTCCCCGTGACCATCCATGGACTCTACAACGAAGAGGGTGAGCCCTACACGGGAATAACCCTGCCTCCGAAGGGTTAGAGCATGGAGTACCTGCTGGAGGGCATCCAGAGGGCGCTCCTCCTCCTTCTATCTTTTGACCCCTACGTGGTGAGCACCGCGAAGGTTCAGCTAATGGTATCAACCAGCGCCGTGGTGCTCGCAGCCGCAGCGGCAATCCCCCTGGCGGTTGCCTTCTGCTTCCGTGAGTTCCCGCTTAAGGGCTTCCTGCTGACCCTGATAAACACCGGCATGGGGCTCCCGCCCGTGGTGGTGGGGCTGGTGGTTTTTGTTTTCTTCATGAGCAAGGGACCTCTTGGCTTCCTCGGGCTCATCTACACCAAGGAGATAATGGTAATCGCCCAGTTCATCTTAGCTTTCCCGATAATCCTCAGCGTGAGCATCTCAGCCATCAACGCCGTGCCCGTGAGCATACGGGAGACCGCCCTCACCCTTGGAGCGGGCAGGAGGGAGGTTATGATGCTGGTGCTCAGGGAGGCAGCCTTCGGGATAATCACGGGGGTGCTGGCGGGCGCCGGCAGGGTGTTTGCGGAGGTCGGGGCGATTCTGACCGTGGGGGGCAACATCGCCTACAGCGTGGCCACGGAGCAGGGGATGGTGACCCTATCAAAGACCAGAACCCTGTCAACGGCGATACCCCTTGAGACCAGCAAGGGCGACATATCCAGCGCCATAGCCTTCGGGCTCATCCTGCTCCTCATAACCTTTATCCTGAACCTGCTCACCAACTACCTGCGCAGGAGGTACGCGGGTGGAGCTGCTCAGGCTTGAGGAGGTGAGCAAGTGCTTCGGCACCCGGGAGGTGCTCTCCCGCGTGAGCCTGAGCCTTGAGGAGGGGGAGCTGCTCACCCTGCTGGGACCCAGCGGCGCCGGGAAGACCACCCTGATGCGGATAATCAACCTGCTTGAGCGCCCCACCTCCGGCAGGGTGCTCTTCAGGGGCAGGAACCTGCTGGAGCTCCACGGAGAGGAGCTGCTTGAGCTCAGACGCAGGATGGTGATGGTCTTCCAGAAGCCCGTGATGTTCTCAGGAGACGTGTACCACAACCTCGCCTTCGGGCTGCGGGTGAGGCGGGTTCCCGAGAGGGAGATTCGCAGGCGAGTGAGAGAGGCGCTGGAGCTCGTGGGCATGCGGGGGTACGAGCGCAGGGACGCTAAAACCCTCTCGGGGGGAGAGGCGCAGCGGATAGCCTTCGCCAGGGCGATGGTGCTTGAGCCCGAGCTGGTGCTGCTGGACGAGCCCACCACCAGCCTTGACCCCGTGATGGAGGCGAGGGTGCACGGGATTATAGCCAAGATGAGGGAGAGGGGCATGAGCATAATCCTCACCACCCACAAGCAGGAGGAGGCGCTCACCCTGGGGGACAGGATTGCGGTTCTCAGGGGGGGCAGGCTTGAGCAGGTGGGCACCCCCGCGGAGGTGGTTTACCATCCGAGGAGCAGGTTCGTTGCGGAGTTCACGGGCATGTGCAACATCTACGAGGGCAGGGTGGTGGAGAGCGTGGATGGGGAGTGCGTGGTCAGGGTGGGTGAGGCGCTGGTGAGGCTTGCAGGCGGGGCTGGGGCTGGAGAGAGAGTTTGCTTGGGAATCCGCCCCGAGGATGTGATGCTCATCCGCACCGACGTGCCCCTGAGCAGGAGGCACGCCAACCTGTTCACCGGCGTGGTAAGGCAGATCACCCCGAGAGGAGGCGCCATGCTCAGGCTGCGCATCTCCGGTCCCCTTGAGGTGCTGGCAGACGTGCCCAGGCATGTGGTTGAGAAGATGCACCTCCACCCGGGCGGAGAGGTGGTATTCTCCCTGAAGCGCTCCTGCATCAGGCTGCTTGAGGACTAAAGGTACCTCTCCGCGAAGTACCTGAGCGCCCTCTCCACGTACTCCCTGCTCAGGCTTCTCCCCAGAGCCTCCTGCTTCAGGGCTCTCTCAGGCACCCTGAGCCTGTCCATGGAGAAGCCCAGCTCACCCCTGTACCTCTGCTTCTCCGCGTATATCCTCTCGGCTATCTGCATCAGCTCCCCGGGGGACACCTCCATCCCCAGGGGCTCAAAGGCCGTCGCCACGAGCTCGGGGGTGTAGATGCTTCTGGCAAAGAAGCACACCACCAAGGTGCTGAGGAGCTGCTTCTCCACCTCCCTCCTCACCAGGGTGTCAACCAGCTCCTCGGGCGAGAGCTCCTTCCCCTCCTTTGCCAGCTTCTGGTCAAGCTCGTACCCTCCGGCATCAAGGTGGCTGTGCCTGGAGCCTATCAGGTAGCCTATGTAGGAACCATAGCCGGTGCAGTACCCCGGCATCTCATTCCCCCCGAAGCTGAGGGCGAACTCCTCACCCCCGTAAATCTTGGAGGCGTGCTCCACCCCCATGCCGAGGGCACGGTAGAACTCGTTGGCACCCGAGGCGAGGTGCTCGGTGGCTTTTATGTACCCCTCAACCCTGCCGAACTTCAGCTCCTCTATGGTCTCCCGCCGGCTCACCAGCCTCCTCTCCAGCGCCTCCGTCGCCCATGCCAGCGCAACCCCCGCGCTTATCGCATCCATGCCCAGCCTCTCCACCTGGTTTATCAGCCTGAGCACCTCCCCGGCGCTGCGTATGCCGAGCATTGAGCCCAGGCTGTAGATGAGCTCGTAGTCGTACCCCACCATCAGGGTCTTGTAGAAGTAGGGCTCGTCCCCGTAGGGCACCCTCAGGGCACCTATGTGGATGCACGCCACCGGGCAGTGGGAGCACGCCACCCGCCTGCCCAGCACCCTCTCCGCGAAGGCCTCGCCGCTTATGTTCTCGGCACCCTCCAGGTGGGTCTGCCTCAGGTTTAGGGAGGGGAGGCTCCGCATCTCGTTCAGGGGCTGAACGTTCGCCGCGGTCCCCAGGGTGTAGTACTTCTTTGCCTCCTTCCAGGAGGTTATCCTGGAGAATATCTCCCGGTAGATTCTGCGGTAGCAGCTCAGCCTCTCGGGTGTGAAGCTCCCCCTGCCGGAGATAACCAGCGCCTTCAGGTTCTTGCTCCCGAAGACGGCGCCCATCCCGAGCCTGCCGAAGTGCCTGTAGGTCTCGGTGTTGACGCAGGCGTACCTCACCATGCTGCACCCGGCGGCGCCTATCCTGAGCACGCTCCTCACCCCCGCACCCCCCTCGCGCTTGGCTATTATCCTGCCCACCACGATTGAATCCCTGACCCTCCATATCGCTCTCGCATCCCTGAAGTGAACCCTGTCGTTCTCCACCACAACGTAAACGGGCTCCTCGGCTCTGCCCAGAATCACCACCGCCAAGTAGCCGGCGTTCGCTATGGAGGTGGCAACCCTGCCCCCCGCGTGGCTCTCCCCGAGGGTGCCCGTGAGGGGGCTTCTGAACATCCCCACGCACTTGGAAGCCATGGGGTAGGCGGGGGTGAACTGCCCCGTGGACAGCACCACTGCGTTGCCCTCGCTCAGGGGCTCTGCTCTTCCAGCGTGCTCCCTCAGGAGCCTTATTCCTGCCCCCACTCCCCCCAGCCACTCCTCAACCTCAAAGTCCTCGCTCCAGTGCTCGTAGCTGGAGAGGTTGATGAACAGCACCCTGCTCCTCATGCCTCAGCCTCCGAGTACTCCAGCACCCCGTGGGCGCAGAAGCTGACGCAGTACCCGCAGTGCACGCACACCGAAACCTTCCCATCCCTGCGCCTGAAGATTGCCCCGAGGGTGCAGGCGTCCACGCAGTTGCCGCACCCCATGCACCTGCTCTCGGCATACCTAACCCCGCCCCCCTTCCTGGGCACCAGCGCACCCGTCGGGCACACCTCGGCGCACGGGGGACGCTCGCAAGCTCTGCAGAAGATAACCGTTGCCCCCCTCTCAAACCCCGACAGGCTGACCGCCAGGATTCCCGAGTGCTCGGTGCCTATCTTCCCCTGCCGCCTGGAGCAGGCGTACATGCACAACTGGCACCCCACACACCTGTCCAGGTCCTTAGCCCTGAGCCGCATCATCGGTTGTAACCCTATCTGAGCCGCCCATAATAAACCTTTTCTTTCGGCATTCAGCGCTCCCCTTGAAGTCAGCAGCTCAGAGCCACGCCCTCAACCCGCACCCCTGTGGATTCAAAGGCGTGCACCACCTCCCGCGCCTGCCTCTCCACGAAAAGCGGGGGAAGAAGCCAGATTCTCAGGAACGCTGGAGTTCCCGCTGAGGCAAGCACCCACATGGACTCAAACAGCCTCTCAAGGGCGTCCTCCCTTCCCGTCATCTCCGCGTACCTTGAGTCCAGGGGTGCGCGCACGTGCACCTCCACCACGTCCACCAGTTTCTCGGCGAGCACCTCCTCCAGGGCATCGGGAGCGTAGCCCGAGGTGTGCAGCTTCACCCGCATCCCCATGCCCCTGAGCTCCCTAAGGGCAGGCAGGCACTCGGGGTTGAGCAGGGGCTCGCATCCCCAGATGCTGGCGGCGCTCACCAGCACCTTAGGCTTGCCCACGGGGTGAGCCTCCCTCCTGCGCCTGCAGCTCAGGCAGGAGAAGGGGCAGGCGTGCAGCTCAATCACCATGCAGGGCTCTCCGGGAAGCTCGCACACCGAGATTCCAGCACGCCTCACCACGTGTACCACCACACCCGCAGCTTGGTGTTGCGGAGCACCCTCCCTGAGAGCTCCTTCAGGGCTTCCGGCGACGGGTGGGCATCGGCGAGGGGGATGCTGGCTACTGCACCCCCCCTGCAGAAGGGGTGCACCACGCTCTCCAGCTCCACATCCAGGGGCACGCTCACCCCCTCCATCTCCCTGAACCTCTCACCGGCGCCCTCCACCCCCTGCAGGGTCAGGACCACCTCCCGCTCTCTGCTGCTGCTCCGCCTGCACAGCCCCCTGAGAACACCCATCACCCGCTTAGCAAGCTTCGGCGCTTCCTCGGGTGCCAGGATGCTCATCGCCTCCTGCATGCAGGGTATGCCAACCCCGTACACCCTCCGCCCCTCCCACCTCACCCTCTCCTCCTTCAGCTCAAACACCTCCCCGGCAAGCTCAAAGAGCTCCTCCACCCGCCTCATGAACTCCCCCTCATCCCCCCTCGCCTCCCTCGCAGCCCTCACCAAGTTCAGGCTGACGCACTGCAGCATCCCTCCGGGAGCATCCCAGCATCTCCTGCCCCTCATGAGGCGCACCCCCCTGCACGCGGAAGCCGCCTCATGCACCGCCCGCAGGTACTCCTCGCTCCCCTCCAGGCTGAAGAAGACCCTGTGCCTGAAGCTCCCCCGCTCAGCCAGCACCCCCGCAATCGCAGCCGCAAGCTCCTCGCCCTCGCCGGGTGAGATGCCCACGCCCAGGGGATGGTGGCACATCTCAAGGTGCTCCACCAGTAGCTCTGCAGCCCTCTCGGCATCCCCGGCTGGGGCGAGAAAGGCGCACACGCCCTCTATGAAGAACCTGGAGGAGTACCTCTCCTCCGCCTCCCTCACGAGCCTCATGAGCTCAAGCACACCTTCTGCAGGGGTCTCAGCCTCACCCCCTGGCTCACCCGCCCCCCTCCAGGCACGCAGTGGGAAGTCAGGCAGAGCATGGATGTGGATGTCCCCCTTCATGTGGGCATCCGCGAGCCCTAAGGGGAGCACGCTCAGGAGGGAGTACTCCCTGAGCACCTTGCCCGCCAGCGCCCTGTACACCTCGCACGCGCTTGAGCCCCGCTCCAGCACCCTGCCCACGTCATGCACGGGCGCACCCAGGCGGGTGTACCTCGCCCTCGCCTCCTCAAACCCGTGCTCCAGCAGCTTGACATTCACCACCTCCCTGATGAGGGGGGCGGACACGAACTCCAGCCTGAGCCGCCGCAGCTCCATCTCCGCCTCCCTTGCTATGTTCTCGGCCACCTCCCTGGGCATTGAGGTCTCCGCAACCAGAGAGGCAACTATCTTCTCCCTGCTGAACCCCTCTATGGTGTTCTTGGATGTGCGCACGTGCATGCTGTGGTACCGCCTGTACCTCTCCGCAGCCTCCCGGTCAAGCTCGCAGAGCGCCGAGAACACGTCATCCCTCACCTCCTCGGGCGAGGCGCACCGCCTCAGCCTGTCCCCCAGCCTCCTCACCGCCTCCACGGCGGTCCAGAAGTCAACCCCGGCATCAACGCACTCGGACACCACCGCATTAGGCAAGGCCCTGCTCACGCCCTCACCCCTTAGACATCCTAATATTCAACCAGAACAATGGTTGGTAAATTAATGGTGTGGCACCCAATATAAAGCTTTCGTCCGACTATGCTAACCTTCATGGGGAAAATTTTTTATGCATGCGAACCAAACATGCAACATGGACGAAACCGATGCGAAGATTCTGCGCATGCTGATGAAGAACTCGCGTACCCCCTACAGGGAGATAGCTAAGGAGGCGGGCATCTCGGACGTGGCGGTGCACAAGCGCATAAAGAAGCTTGAGAGTGAGGTCATAAAGGCCTTCACCGTGCTGATAAGGCAGCAGGCTCTCGGGAAGAGCACCACCTGCATTCTGGGGATAAAGTGCGCCGCCGGGGAGGTGGGGGAGATTGCGGCAAAGCTTGCGGAGATAGAGGACGTCACCGAGGTGTACACGACCTTCGGGGAGTACGACCTGGTGGTCAAGCTCCGCTCCGGCGACATCTCCACCCTGCGCGAGGTGGTTGAGGGGAAGATATCCAGCATCCCGGGGATACACCAGCTCAGGGCGAGCATAGTCTTTGAGTGCTACAAGGAGAAGCCCGAGCTGGTGATGTGCTGACTACTCCACCCTGTTGGAGTCCAGCAGGCTCATGAGCTCGCTCAGCTCAATCGCCCCGATGCCCACGGTGCAGTCGGCTGCGCCGTAGGACACCAGGAGGAGGTCGTCAACCTTCTCGGCACCGCAGGGGAACACGGTGTAGGGGCGGTCCCCGTATATCTCAAAGCTCTCCTGGGGCTCCATTATGTAGTGCGGGGTTACGGCAACCACCTCCCCTGAGTCGTCGGTGAGCACCCCTATGACCTTGTACCACTGGGTGACCTTCTCCACGCAGTGCACCAGCAGCAGGTGCTCCCCCGAGCCCACCTGCACTGGCGGGGTGGACCATCCAACCTTCGCCTCAAAGCTCGCGGGCTCAAAGGCGACAACGGTGTCCCTGACGGGCGCCTCTATTATCCCCTCGTGCTTAACGTAGAGCACGTCATCCGGCACCCTGCTTATCGCCAGGTAGAACTCGTCGTTCATGTGGGGGCGGTGGAAGAGGAGGAGCTCCTTCTTGGTCTTCATCAGGAAGGCATCCTTGTCGCTGACCACGTTGCCCCTCAGCCCCTCCGACATCCTGAAGGTGCACACCTTCTTCCACCTGCCGTGCCTGTAAACCGCAGTAACCGGCAGGGTGCGCTCCACCCTCACCGTGGGGTTGAAGTAGCTCACCGTTCTGCCGCAGTAGGTCATGACCATCTCCCCGTTTATGGTGTACACCCTGGGGTCCTCCACACCCCAGAAGTCGTACTTGTTGTCCGGGTAAACCGTGATTTCAGCCCTGTACCTGCCGGGACGCTTGCCGAGCAGCTCATCCAGGGTCATGCAGAACTCCGCAACGGCGCTGGCGTAGGTGAAGTACCCCAGTATTATCCTGGCGTACACCCGCACCTCATCCCCGGTTACTAAGAGCCCCGGGTTGAATATGGTGGTGGGGTTCCTTATCGGGTGATTCGTGAGCTCCACGTCTCTGGCGGTTATCACCGCCAGCCTCTCAACCATATCAACAGTTCTGGGAGTGCGCAGCCTGTTTATCTCCCAGTTAACCACGTTGAACATGCTACCACCCTTAGGGGGTGCCATGGTATTTATACCTTATCTTTCGGAGCTGGAGGAGTCGCACTTCACCAGAAGCAGAGAATGGGGCTGCCCGGATTTGAACCGGAGTCCACGGCTCCCAAAGCCGCGAGGATGACCAGGCTACCCTACAGCCCCTTTCTCTCAGCTTTCGCAAGCCTAACGTCCAAAACCGTGGCGCGCTTCAGCTCCTCCGCAAGCCTGCTCAGGTGGGGCGCGGCGTTCTCGCCGTGCTCCTCCACCAGCTTCACGAAGGCGCTGCCCACCACCACGCCATCCGCCCCCGCTTCAAGCACCCTCCTCACGTGCTCCGGCTTGGATATCCCGAACCCCACCGCGAGGGGCAAGCCGCCCGTGAGCCCCTTCGCCCAGCGGGTCTTCTCAAGGGTGAGGGCGCTCACCCTGTCCCTCGCCCCCGTGGTTCCCAGCAGCGAGACTAAGTAAAGGAACCCCGAGGCTCTCCTGATTATCCTCCTCGCCCTCTCCTCGGGGGTCGTGGGGGCGATGAGGAATATCATGTCCACCCCGTGCCTCCTGCATATACCATGCAGGTGCCCCGCCTCCTCCACCGGCAGGTCGGTTACCAGGAGCCCGTCAACCCCTATTCTCCTGCACCTCTCCACGAACCTCTCCTCCCCGTACTGCAGCACTATGTTGTAGTAGGTCATGAACACGAGGGGTATCTCAACCCCCGAGGCTCTCAGAGCCTCGGCTATGGCGAAGCAGTGCTCGGGCGTGGTGCCCGCGCGCAGCGCCCTGTCGGTGGCTGCCTGAATGGTCTTGCCGTCGGCTATGGGGTCAGAGAAGGGTATGCCCAGCTCAAGCACGTCCACCTGCTCCGCCAGGGCTCTCGCAAGAGCCTCCGAAGCCTCCGGCGTGGGGTCGCCCAGGGTGAGGTACCCTATCAGGGCGCCCTCCCCCCTCTCCCGCAGCATCCTGAACCTCTCACCAATCCTGCTCATCTCCAGACCACCCTGACTCTGCGCTCTCCTCCCGGCTGCACCTCCGGGAACACCACGTAAAGGGTATCCCCCCTCACCACCGTGTACCTCGCCCCCTCCGCCTCCGATGCGCCCCTCACCTCAACCGTGGCACCTTCCACTGGGGTGTCCCCCCTGTTCCTGAGCACCACCTCATCACCCATCACCTCCACCTCAAGCCCCTCCCTTGCCGAGTACCACTCCGCAAGCTCCCCCGCGCTGACCACCCAGGCGCCGCTGTCCCTGAGGTACATGAGGAACCTCCTGAACTCCTCCCTGCTCCTGTAGGCGGTTG
>WANG01000047.1 GCA_015521945.1 Candidatus Hydrothermarchaeota archaeon | reverse complement strand
GTCTCAACCCCGTGCAGGGTGGAGCAGAAGTCAAGGGAGTAGCCCTCAAGCCTCCCCCTCTCGGGGGGCAGGAACTCCACCCCGTAGCCAAGAGCCTCAATCTGCCTGCGGTAGGAGAGCATGAGCAGCTCCCTCACCGCCCGCTCCGTTCCCTCTGGACCCAAGACCCTGAGCGTCTCCTCCCTGCCATCCTCCCGTGAGGCGAGCAGCAGCGCGGGCATGCCCAGAAAGTGGTCCCCGTGCAGGTGGCTGAGCACCACCAGCTTTATCCTATTCAGCTCAGCCCCCGCCCTCCTCAGCTGCAGCAGGGTGTGGGGTCCGCAGTCCACCAGTACCTCCCCGTTGACGAGCAGGGAGGTGTTGGGCTTGCTGCCGAAGGCTTCGCCGGTGCCCAGGAAGACCACCCTCATAGAACCACCACTATGCTTAATTACCCTGAGGGGCATTAATCTTTTGATGAGCGGCACTGTGGTATTTCAGCCCCACGGCAGGAGCACCGAGGTTGAGGCAGGAGAAACCCTGCTTGAGGCGGCGCGAAGGGCGGGGGTGGAGATAGAGAGCACCTGCGGGGGTGAGCTCAGGTGCGGCAGGTGCAGGGTGGTGGTGCTTGAGGGCTCGGAGCACCTCTCCCCTGCAGAGGGGGAGGAGCTTGAGCTTCTGCGGGACGCCATGGACATGAGGCTGGCATGCTCCGCCAGGGTGCAGGGGGGCAGGGTGGTGGTGCTTGTGCCCGAGGAGAGCCGCCCCGAGCACACCTCCAGGAAGGAGCTCTCTCCCCGCAGGGTTGAGGTGGAGCCGGCTGTGAGGGCGGTTAGGGTGGAGGTTTCTCCAGCCTCCCTCTCTGACCAGCGGGACGACTGGAGCAGGGTGGAGGAGGCTCTCCGCTCCCTTGGCATTCAGGCGGTGCCGGAGCTTGAGGCGCTGCGCGGGCTGAGCGATGAGCTCAGGCGGGGCGGGTGGAAGCTCACCCTGCTCCTCTGGGGGGACAGGGTTATAGGTGCGGAGGCGGGTGAGGTAACCCCCCTGGGGGTTGCCGTGGACTTCGGCACCACCACCATCGCAGGGTACTTAGTTGAGCTCACCACCGGTGAGGTGCTGGCAGCCTCCTCCATCCTCAACCCCCAGGTCAGGTTCGGGGAGGACGTGCTCTCCAGGGTGAGCCACGCCATGGGGGGAGATGCGCAGGCTAAGGAGCTTGCTGAGTGCGCTGTCCTGGCTCTTGGCGAACTTGTGGGCGAGCTCTGCGAGAAGGCTGGCAGAAAGCCGGAGCACGTGGGTGAGATGGTGGTGGTGGGCAACACCGCAATGCACCACCTCCTCCTGAACCTGCCTGTGGCGCAGCTTGCCCTCTCCCCCTACGTTCCTGCAGTGGCGAGGGGGCTTGCCATAAGGGCGGATGAGCTGGGCGTCTCGGGGCTCCCCCCCGCCTCAAGGGTGTACCTCCCGCCTGTGCAGGCGGGCTTCGTGGGCTCTGACTGCACCTCGGTGCTGGTCGCCCTTGAGCCCGAGCTGGGTGACGGGGTGCAGCTAATAGTTGACATAGGCACCAACGGGGAGATCGTGCTGGGCAGCAGGCACAGGCTGCTCTCCGCAAGCTGCGCAACTGGACCAGCGTTTGAGGGTGCCCAGATTACCCACGGCATGCGGGCTGTGAAGGGGGCGATTGAGGGCGTGCGAATAGACCCCGAGACCCTTGAGCCACGCCTGAGGGTGATAGGCGGGGTTGTGCCTAAGGGGATATGCGGCTCGGGCATAATAGAGGCGGTGGCGGAGATGCTCAGGGCTGGAATACTCACCCCGAGCGGCGCCTTTTCCAGGGAGGCTGAGGAGCGCAGCCCCAGGGTGAGGAGGGGCAGGGACGGGTACGAGTACGTGCTCGCCTCCGGAGGGGACACCCACGTGGCGGTTACCCAGAAGGACGTCAGAGCCATACAGCTCGCCAAGGCGGCTCTGTACACGGGCTGCAAGCTGCTGATGCGGCGCTATCCTGTGGAGAGGGTGGACAGGATAATCCTGGCGGGAGCCTTCGGGAGCTACATAAGCCGGGAGGCGGCGCTGATGATAGGCATGCTTCCCGAGTGCCACCCCGAGCGGGTGGTGCAGGCTGGCAACGCGGCGGGAGACGGTGCCAGGATAATGCTGGTGAACCGCTCCAGCAGGGAGCTGGCTGAGAGGCTGGCGAGGGAGGTGGAGTACGTGGAGCTCACAGCCGAGGAGGGCTTCCAGGAGGAGTTCATGAATGCCATGCACTTCCCCCACGCTGTGGACGAGCTACCCACAGCTAAGCGCCTGCTGGGCTGGGATTAGCCCTTAGCCGCTCCCCTTCACCCTGAGCTTTGCCCTCGCGGTTACGTTCTCTGACCCGGCGCTCGCTATGACGTCTATCCTGTAAACCCCTGGAAGGGCGTCCTCGGTGAGGCTTAGCCTGAAGCGCACCGTCCTCTCCTCTCCTGGTTTGAGCCTGAAGCCTGTTCTGCTGAGGGGTGTAACCCTGAGCCCCTCGCTTCCCACCACATCAACCCTCACGCTGAGCATCCCGTCCCCCACGTTGGTTACGGTTGCCCTGAGCATCGCCGGCTCGGGCTTTGTCAGCTCTATGGTGCTGGGCTCAACCGCAGCCTCAAGCTTCATGCTGCCCGTGCTCAGAAGGCTGCACCCGCTGAAGAGGAGGAGAAGAAACAGCAGGGCTCGCATGGGTATCGCTTGCCGCAGGTGCATATAAATAGCTTGTGCCGCTGGGCTTGGGAGTAGTGCCACCGCTCATGACAATAACTAAATAAACCACCGCTTTCAAAATAATACATGATGCTTGCCAAGGTTCTGGTGGTTGATGATGAGGAGCTCATAAGGCTGAGCCTGAGGAAGCTCCTGGAGAAAAACGGGTTTGAGGTTGACGTGGCTGGCTCTGCAGATGAGGCGCTGAAGAAGCTGGATGAGAACGGCTTCGGGGTGGTGATAACTGACATAATGATGCCCGACATGGACGGGATAGAGCTGCTGAGGCGCATAAAGGAGAAGGACAGCAGCATATACGTGATAATGATAACTGCCTACGCCAGCCTGGACAGGGCTATTGCCAGCCTCAAGCACGGAGCCAACGACTTCATAAAGAAGCCCTACGAGAACAGGGAGATCGTTGAGGCTGTGAGGAAGGGGATGCAGGTTATAGAGGAGGAGGCTAAAGCCAAGGGTGAGGAGCTGCCCATCCAGGTCAGGAGGGAGGTGGCGGAGGGCTTCAGGAGGATAGCCGAGGAGAGCGCCAGAACCCTGAGCGGTGCCCTGTGCAGGATAATGAGGTGCGATGTTTCTGTGAAGGTCTCGCACCCTCACGTGTGCCCTGTGTCCCGCTTTCCCGAGGTTGCCGGGGAGGAGCAGAGCTTCACGGGCACCTTCTCTGCAATCTACGGGGAGCTCTCGGGCAGCGTGTCCCTCCTCTTCCCGGGTGATGACGCGGGGCTGCTGGTGGAGATGCTCACTGGGAGGAGGGTTGAGCGTGCGGAGGCTATGGACAGGGAGGACAGAACGGTCGTGCAGGAGATAGGAAGCATACTCACGGGGGAGGCTGTTAAGAGGCTCGGGAACATGCTCAGGATGAAGGTAAAGCTCACACCCGCCAGCTTCGTGACTGTAACCTCCAAGAGCTTCGGCTCCTTCCTGGAGCTACGGGGGGGCAAGAGGAAGAGGTACTGCTTCACCCACCGCATGAGCCTGAGCGTTGAGAGCAGAGAGGTGCACGCCCTGCTGGTGTTCGTGTTTGACCTGCGAAACCTCTTGGAGGTGCTGAACTCAGCCGCCTGGGAGAAGGAGCAGGCTGCCTCTACGGACACGGGAGGGTGAGGGGTCCCAAGGTGCCCCTGAACTCCACTTCGGTGCTGTAGGGCAGGGTGACGTTCACGGGTATCCCGCCGCCTCCGGAGTTTCTCACGTAAACCTGCTGAGAAGCTATGGTGACGCTGATGTTCTCCTCCAGGATGGATATGTTGACGCTTGCCAGCTTTGAGTAGTTCACCTCCATGTACCTCGCCCAGTTCTTGAGCTCCGCCTCAATTGAGGCTGCATCCACACACCCGTACACCTCCACCAGGTTCTCGGCGGTGCTGCTGAAGCTCTGGTTGAGGCTGGTGAAGGTGTACGCCACCTTGTCGGACTGCATGACCACCATGGTTGCCCTGTTCCCGTGCTCAACCATGCTCACAAGGGAGGCTGCCAGAATCACGGCGGGTATGACCATGAGGAACGCCATGCCAGTGAAAACGAAGGCTCTGCTCATCACTCCTCCTCCCACACTTTTAGCGTCATTATAACCTTCTGCTTAACCGGAGGAATCTGGGGTACCACTTCCTCCGGCGGCGTACCTGCGGGAACCTGGATTATGTAGAAGGTGCCCGCACGGTTGCCCGGGAGGCGGATGTAGGTGTAGTAGGAGGTGTAGCTCTGCCAGCTCGCCGGCGCCCCCGGCGGGTTCCAGTCGCCGAAGTAGAACTTTGCCTTGCACACCGTTGGGTCGCTTGGGTTATCAACGTACCAGTAGTCCCCCTCGCACAGGGAGTCTCCCTCACCGGGAAGGGTGGGGGAGCTGGGCACTATCTCCTCGCAGGTGCGGTAGTCCAAGTAGGTGCCCACGGCGTCTCCGTTGGAGGTGAGCACGTTCGCTCCCGTGAGCTCAGCCACGAACCAGTAGTCGTAGAGGGAGATGTTGGAGGTGTTGAAGCTCAGGGTGTAAATCTGCCACCCTCTCCCCCTGTCCTCGTAGCACAGCTCGTTGGTCCAGTTGAGCACCCTGGAGATGTACGTCAGAGCGGGCTTCCTCGCCACCACCACGTCCTTCGCCTCCGAGAGGTTTCCCCTCTCTATCCTCACCACCTCTCTTGTGCCCTGGTAGATGGTGTAGGAGTAGTTATCGCCGGCGAGCAGGGCGTTCAGGAGGCTCTCCATCCTGGTCTGGTTGAGCTCCTCAACGGCGCCCGAGGCGTAAATCGTCTCAAGCACGTCCGAGGCTTTCCTGTACTTGTCCATGAGCTTGCCCTGCAGCTCGTTGCTGTGGGAGAGGATTCCACCCTGGGAGAGCGCCGCTATTACCACTATCACGGGGATAATCGCAAGCACCGCATCCATGGTGAACACGAAGGCCTTCATCTGCCCACCTCCAGCAGCACCCGCACGGGAGTGCTGCCGTTTATGGTGCCGAACCTCTCCGCCCCGAACACCTCGGACACCCCGCCTCTGCTGCCCTGGCTGACCTCTCTCACGAGTGCTCCTGCGGTGGTGTAAACGGAGAGGTTGATGTAGGGGTAGGGGAGGAGGGGTGTGAGCATGCTGACGTTCAGCGCCTGGAGCTTCTCGTAGCTCAGGTTGTTGTACCCCCTGCTGCCCTGCACCACCAGCCCTGGAATCTCGGGGGGATTTGAGGTGTTCCAGTCGGGAGGCACCCCCGGGGACTTCATGAGCACGTCCAGCACGTCCGTTACGGTGCGCTTGGCGTCGTAGTAGTAGGCGTAGTCCTGAACCTGCCCGGCGAGCCCCGAAAAGGCAGCGGCGGAGACGCCGAGGGCTATGGTGAGGGGTATGAGGGCTATGAGCAGGTCAACTGTGAAGAGCTGGGCTCTCATGTATAGACCTTTGCGTCTCTGAGATATAAAACATTCGCACTACTCATCCCCTGCTATGCGCAGCGCCTCCATCACGAGCCTCCGGTGGGTATCCTCGGATTTCATTATCTCCCCTATAACCGCCTTTGCCTCTGCATCCTCAAGCTCCCCGAAAACCTCCCCGTAAACCTCAAGGGCGTTCTCCTCTATCTCTTCAAGCCGTTTCAGCAGCTTTACAAGCTCCGAGCTCACGCTCCACCCTCCCGCACCCGTCAAGCTGGGATATCAGGAGCCTCAGCACCTGCTGGTGCCCCTCCGACTCCTTTGCAATCCTCTCCAGAATTTCAGCAACCCGCCTCTTGTCCGCCTCATCAAGGCTGCTCCTCTCAACCGCCCTGCGCAGGTGCTTGGCGATGACCACAACCCCCCGCTCTTCAAGCTCTGCAAGGGTTTCAAGCTTCCTGACAACGTCCCTGCTGCTCATTCAACCCCCACCTTTTTATATTACATTGCCAGTAGGTTAACCATGGAAACAGAACTGATAAAAATGGCGGTTATCTCGGCGCTGGTTGGGGGGCTTCTGGGGGTGGAGAGGGAGCTGAAGGTGCAGGTGATAGCCGGCACCAGAACCTTCATGCTCATCTCCCTCGCGGGCGCCCTGAGCACCTACATCGCCGTCTCCCTCTCCTCCCCCTGGTTCGTCAACGTTACCCTGCTGGGGGTGGTGCTGCTGGTGCTCCTGCTGGGCACCATAAAGAACTTCCGCACCTACGCCATAGGGCTTACCAGCCCCGTGGCCTTCCTGCTCGCCTACTTGATAGGGGTGCTGGTGGGGCTGGGGATGTACACCGAGGCTGTGGGGGCGGGGATACTGGTCACCAGCATACTGGTGTTCAAGAAGTACACCCTCATCCTCTCGGAGGCGCTGAGCCATGATGAGATGCGCTCCGCCATGGAGTTCGGGCTCATCGCCTTCGTGCTCTACCCCGTGGTGCCCCCCTACCCGGTTGACCCCGCGGGGCTGCTCAACCTGAAGCAGGTGGTGGTTGCGGTGCTGGTGGCTTCCACGGCCGGGTTTGCCGGCTTCCTGGCGCTGCGCTTCTTGGAAGAGCGCTTGGGTGCCGTTGAGGCGGGGTTTGCGGGCGGCCTGGTGAGCAGCGCAGGTGTGGCGGGCAGCGTCTCAAAGCTTGGAGGACGCACTGCCGCAGCCTGCACCCTCGCGGCGCTTGCAGCCGAGGTGGTTAAGAACGCCGCGGTGGCGGCTTTCATAAGCCTTGAGCTCGCCTACCTGCTCCTCCTGCCCGCGGCGGCTCTCCTGGTGTGCTACGCCCTCCCCGCGGTGCTCCTGGGCAGGGAGGCGGAGGGTGTTGAGCTTGAGATGCGCTCTCCCTTCGCCCTCATGCCGGCGCTGAGGTTTACCCTCATCCTGCTCGCCCTTATCCTGGTCTACCACTACCTCTCCCCCCACCCCCTCTTCCTGTACTTAGCAGCGGCGGCAGCGGGGGTGCTCTCCGGAGGCGCATCCCTCGGAGCCCTCGCGGTGCTGAGCTCCTCCGGCACCTTAGGTGTATCCACCGCTGCCTTAGGGGGAGTGCTCACCCTGGCAGCCTCGGGGCTCAGGGGTGCGCTGCTGCTCGGGGGGCGTGCGAGGAGCACGGCGCTGCTGCTGCTCCTTGCAGGCTCTGCGGCTGCGGTTTTGCTGCTGATTTTATATCGTTAGTGAGAGGCGAGATTTAGAGGCGAGATGCGGGGTGTTGAGGAGATAGCGGAGCAGGTTAGGTACAACTGCGAGGTGAGCAACGCCAGCTTCTGGGGGATTTACTCCATCTGCGGGCTTCTCATGCGCCTCAGGAGCCTGTACAGGTTTGAGAAGGCTGTTGAGCCCTGGGAGAGGATAGATACCCAGGAGCTGATGAAGTGGATAGATTCCAAGGAGAGGCTGTGGCGGAGGCTTGCGGGGGCTGAGCTCAGGCGCATCCGTGCGGGAGGCAGGAGCATTGACCCCATGGATGCCGAGGGGGTGGAGGAGCACCTGCCGGAGGGGTACTGCTACGGGGCTGGATACAGCACGGGCATGAACCCCAGCTTCTTCCTGGGGGAGCTGCAAAGGCGCTTCAGTAGGAGGGGCTTCAGGGTGAGCGTTACGGGGCGGGAGCTGGTCAGGGACCTGCTCGCCTCACCTGCCATGTCGGCGGGGGGAAGGATATACCTGCGCATGGGGATATTCAGGGAGTACCTGTGGGAGAAGGTGGAGGAGGCGAGGCTCAGCAGGAAGAGGGTGCTGCTGGAGGCTTTTGAGCTGTACGGGGTGAGCGAGGAGGAGATAGCCTCCCCTGATAGAGAGCTGGATGCCAAGATAGCCAGGATAGCGGAGGAGGAGAGCTACACCCTGCTTGCCCACGAGCTGGGAGAGCAGCTCCAGGAGGAGGTTCCTGCGGAGCTCTTCAGGAGCGCCACGGGGCTGCTTGAGCGGGTGCTGCGCAGCGTGGGCGACCTGCTCGCCGACACCCACCCGGAGGGCAGGCTCAGCGCCATCGTGGAGAAGCGCAGCCTCGCCTCCCTCGCCTTCTACGTGGCAGGGCTTACGGGCATGCGCAGGGCGATGTTCCCGGAGGCTGAGGAGGCTTACAGAAGCGCCCGCGAGGGTGACTGGAGTGCGGTGCTGGAGGCGGGCAGAGCGGCGAGGGAGCGCGCCCTGAGGTGCGCAGCCCGGCTCAGGGAGCTGGCACGCCGGGAGGTGGGTCAGCAGGAGCTCAGGACGGAGCTCAGGCGCGTGCTGGGTGAGCAGGGGATAAATTTATAAACCCCTTCCGGTATCACATTATACTAAAAACCTGTGGAAGGGATAGAGAAGGGATGGAGACCTGTTCTGTTTGCGGACTGCCAGAGGACCTGTGTATCTGTGAGGAGATAGCAAGGGAGAGTCAGAAAATCACCATATCCCTGACCAGACGCAAGTTCGGCAAGGCGATGACGGTAGTTGATGGTATCAGCGAGAAGTCCATCAACATAGCCGAGCTTGCCAAGAAGCTCAAGGGCGAGCTCGCCTGCGGGGGTACGGTGAAGGACGGCAGGATAGAGCTGCAGGGTGACCACCGGCAGAGGGTCAAGGAGTTCCTTATAAGGCACGGGTACTCCCAGGACCTTATAGAGGTGAAGTAGGCTCTTGGAGGCGAAGCGGGTTATTGAGGCGGGGCTGTTTCTCTCCTCCGAGCCCGTGTCTGCGGGCAGGCTTGCGGAGCTCGCCGGTGTGGAGCGGGAGGAGGCGCTGCGGATTATACGGAAGCTCAGGGAGGAGTACTCGGCAAGGGGCAGCGCCATTCAGATAGTTCAGGTGGACGAGGAGCGGTACGTGATGCAGGTCATGCCGGAGCTCGCGGAGCTCGCTGGGGAGGTTGCCAAGCCCGAGGTTGGCAGGGACCTGCTCAAGACCCTTGCCGTCATCGCCCTGCGCCAGCCCGTTACCCAGGCGGAGGTGGTCAGGATGCGGGGCACCTCGGCGTACGCCCACATAAAGGAGCTGGTGAGGATGGGGTTCGTGGACACCGCTCCCGCTGGGAGAACCAGGATGCTCACAACCACCCCGAAGTTCGCAGACTACTTCGGGCTGAGCAGGAATCTGGAGGAGCAGAAAAAGCAGATAGCCAGAATGCTCACCGGTAGTCGTTGAGCCTGCTCTTGAGCCTCTCCAGCGCTTCCCTGATTCTCTCCCTCTCCCTCTTCAGCGTCCTCAGCTCGGTCTCAAGGGTTCTTATCTTGTAGTAGTGGTACGCGTTCATCAGAAGCAGCAGCACCGCAACGGCGTACAGCAGAAGACTCACGTCCATCTTGCTTTCCTCCGCAAGTACGTGGGAGCGTAACATTAAAATAGGTATTCGTCCATACTCACACCGCCTGATGCTTATGAGTGCGGATGTTGTAATAATCGGTGCAGGACCGGCGGGGCTGTTCGCAGCCTATGAGCTGGCTGAGAAGTCCAGCCTGAAAGTGGTAATCGTGGACATGGGCAGGGACGTGGACGAGCGCGAGTGCCCGATGGAGAAGACCGGGAAGTGCATGAAGTGCAGGCCCTGCAACGTGATGTGCGGCGTCGGCGGTGCAGGCGGGCTGAGCGACGGCACCCTGAACCTCCGCCCCGACATCGGGGGCAACCTCTACGAGTTCATGAGCGACCAGGAGGCGTGGGAGCTGGTTAAGTACGTGGACAGCATATACGTCAGGCACGGCACCCCGGATAAGCTGTACAGGGCGAGCGGCAAGGAGGAGGAGGAGCTCTCCCGCAAGGCGGCAAGCGCGGGCATTGAGTTCGTGCAGATTCCCCAGAGGCACATCGGCAGCGACCACACGCCCGAGGTTATAAAGAGCATAGCCGAGCACCTGCGGGAGAAGGGCGTGAGGTTCATCCTCAGGACCAGGGTGGAGGAGATAACCCCTGACCTGGAGGTGGTGCTCTCCTCGGGGGAGAGGCTCAAGCCCAGGTACGTTATAGCCGCACCCGGCAGGGCGGGTGCCTCCTGGATGGTGGAGCAGGCGCAGCGTCTGGGGCTGAGGATACGCCACGGTCCCATAGATGTGGGGGTGAGGGTTGAGGTGCCAGCCGTTATAATGGAGCCCGTGTGCAGGATAAACAGGGACCCCAAGTTCCACATAATCACCAAGACCTACGACGACTTCGTGCGCACCTTCTGCGTCAACCACCGTGGCTTCATGGTCAAGGAGCACTATCGGGGTTACGTGGGGGTCAACGGGCACTGCCTCAGGGACAGGCAGAGCGACAACACCAACTTCGCCTTCCTCACCCGCATTGAGCTCACGGAGCCCGTGGAGAACTCCACGGAGTACGGGGAGAGCATAGCGAGGACCGCCACCACCCTGGGGGGTGGGAACCCGCTGATTCAGCGCCTCGGAGACCTGCGCAGGGGCAGGCGCTCAACCTGGAAGAGGATAAACTCTGGGCTGGTGCACCCCACCCTGCGGGCGGTTACTCCGGGGGACATAGCCATGGTCATGCCCCACCGCATAGTCACCAACATCCTGGAGGGGCTGGAGCGCCTGGACAGGGTCATACCCGGAGTGGCAAGCGACTCAACCCTGCTCTACGCCCCCGAGATAAAGTACTATGCCATGCGTGTGGAGGTGGACAGGAGCATGGAGACCTCCAGAGAGAACCTGTTCGTGGCGGGAGACGGGGTTGGGGTTTCCAGGGGGCTGGTGATAGCCTCAGCCACGGGAATACTCGCCGCAAGGGGGGTCATGGAGAAGGAAGGTGTGGACTGGCAGGCAGCTTAGCTAAAAAGGGAGCGAGACCCTGCTCAGATGAACAGGGTCACATCCGCGTCGCCCGCTATTTCCAAGAACCCTGCCGCGCCTATGCAGGCGTCAACCATCAGGTCCTCTTCCTTTATACCCATCACGTCTATCGTCATCTGGCACCCGTAGAACTTCACCCCCACCTCCCTGCACACCTCTATGAGCTCGGGTATGCTCGGCACCTTCTTGTCTGCCATCATCTTCTTCATCATCGCCGTCGCCATGGCTGTCATCCCCGGGAGCATGCCGATGATGTTGGGCACGGGCATGGGCATCGCCGGGTTGGCGATGGGTGCCACCTTGAGGCTCCTGTACTTCTTCCTGTTCACTATGTCCAGCCCGTAGAAGGTGAAGAAGAGGTGCGCCTCCCAGCCCATGCTGGCCGCGGTGCTTGCGAGTATGAGGGGCGGGTAGGCGGAGTCAAGGGTGCCCTTGCTGACTATTATGCACAGCTTCTTCTTTTTCTCGCTCATCTTCAGCCCTCCGGCTTCTTTATGTAGAACACGTACTTCCCTTCCTCTTCCTCAACGCTCAGAAGCTCAAAGCCGCTGTTCTTCGCCCACGCGGGTATGTCGCTCTTTGCCCCCCTGTCGGTGGCTATCACCTTCAGCACCTTGCCGGGCTCAAGCTTCTCAGCCGCCTTGCGGGTCTTGAGCACCGGCATGGGGCACACCATCCCAGAGGTGTCCAGCACTTCGTCTGCCTTCATAACATCCCTCCTGACTTTTTACTTATTTCTGAGTAAATTTTATATATAAAGCTTTCGGATGTTCATAGCATGTACGTGGTGGTGGACAGGAAGCTGGTGGAGCTGCTGCGACGGCTGGGGCTGAGCGAGTACGAGGCGAGGACGTACCTCGCTCTCGTGGCGAGGGGCAGCGCCACGGTGCGGGAAATCAGGGAGCTGGCGGGCATACCCTACGCCAGGGAGTATGACGTGCTTGAGAGCCTTGAGCGCAGGGGCTACGTGCTCGCCCAGCCCGGGAGGCCCAGGAGGTACTTGGCGGTGCCCCCCGGGGAGGTGCTTGAGAGGGAGCTTGAGGGCATACGCCGCGCTGTGGAGGAGCTCAGGGTGGCTCTTGAGAGGCTTTACTCGGAGCCCTTCCGTGAGGAGAGCCTGCATGAGGCTGTGTGGCTCATACGGGGCAGGCAGAACATAGTTGAGAGGTGCAGGAGCATGCTGGGCTCTGCCGAGGCTGAGGTGCTGCTGATGGGCAGCAACCCCGCTGCCTGCTCGGAGCTCGCGGGGGCGCTTGCTGCAGCGTCCCGCCGCGGGGTGCGCATCAGGGCGCTGGGCAGCTTTGAACCTGGCACGGTGCGCGTGCTTGAGGAGGCGGGCGTTGAGTACAGGCACTACCCCCACGAGCACTCCTGCTTCCTGCTCGCGGACCAGCGGGAGCTGATACTCTCAGCCGGCGACCCCCTGCAGGAGGAGTCGGCGATATACAACCGCAGTAAGGCGTGCATAAGGCTGTACAGGAGCTACTTTGAGCACGTCTGGGAGGAAAAGGTTTAATACTCCTGGCGCCAACACGCGCAGTATGGAGAGGATAAGCATCTCCCTCCCCGGGAAGCTCCTCAGGGAGTTTGACAGGGTGCTCAGGGAGAAGGGCTACGTCTCAAGGAGCGAGGGCATCAGGGACGCCATAAGGAGCTACATCATGGAGCACAGCCACATCTCCAGCCTGCCCGCGGAGATAGCGGGAACGGTTTCCGTGATATACGACCACGAGAAGAGCGAGCTGCTGGAGAGGCTCACCCACACCCAGCACGAGTACTCGGAGATAATCCAGAGCACCCTCCACCTGCACCTTGACAGGAAGAACTGCATGGAGGTGATAGTGGTCAGGGGGAGCGGGAGCCGGGTGAGGGAGTTCGTTGACAGGCTGAAGACCATAAAGGGCGTGAAGTTCGCAAAGCTAACAACCAGCGTACCAGAGGTGCTCAGCTGAGGATGCACGCGGTAGAGGCTGAGAGGGTGTGCAGGAGCTTCGGGGGGCGGGCGGTGCTCCGGGAGGTGAGCTTCAGCGTGGGCAGGGGGGAGAGGTTTGCCCTGCTGGGACCCAACGGCGCCGGCAAGAGCACCCTGCTCAGGATAGTGGCGGGGCTGCTGAGGCAGGACTCGGGGGTGGTCAGGGTGGACGGGGTGGACGTGCTTGAGGAGCCCCTGAAGGCGAAGCGCAGGATAGGCATGGTGGCGCATGAGCCCTGGCTCTACCCCGAGCTCACCGCCGAGGAGAACCTGCGCTTCTACGCGGGCATCTACGGGGTTGGGGAGGAGAGGGTGCATGAGCTCCTTGAGGAGGTGGGCCTGCTAAACCATGCCCGCCGGCAGGTTGCGGGGTTCTCCAGGGGGATGAAGCAGAGGCTCAGCATAGCCAGGGCGCTGCTCCACAACCCCAGGGTTCTCCTGCTTGACGAGCCCTCCTCGGGGCTTGATGCCGCGGGCAGAGCCTGGCTGAGGAGACAGCTTGAGGAGCTCTCCCGGAGGGGCACTGCCATGCTGATAGCCACCCACCACCCCGGGGAGGCGATGGCGTGCACCTCGGGCATAGTGCTGGAGGCGGGCAGGGTTGTTGCCTCCGGCGCTCCTGAAGCCCTGCTTGAGGTTGTTGAGGGGGAGAGGCGGTGAAGGGGCAGGCGGTGCTCTGGATAGCCAGAAAGGACCTGCTGGTGGAGTTCAGGAGCAGGCACACCCTGAGCTTCATGCTGCTGTTCTCCACCCTCTCGGTGGTGTTCTTTGCGAGAATCGCGGGCACCTACGTGCTCACAGCTCCGGGGATAGCCCCCGGCTACCTGTGGCTGGTCTTCCTGTTCACCGGCATGCTGGGCACTGGCAGAGCCTTCCTGAGGGAGAAGGAGGGCGGCACCCTTGATGCCCTCCGCTCCATGCCCGTTAGCGCCGCCGAGATACTTGCGGGAAAGGCGGTGTACAACTTCCTCCTGCTCTTCGGGGTGCAGTGCGTGGCTTTCCCTGTGTTTCTGGTCTTCATGGAGCTTCCCGTGAGGGGCAGCCTGCTGCTCGCCTTCGGGGTGCTCACCCTGAGCAACCTGAGCTTCGTGGTCATAAGCTCGTCGGTGGCCACCCTGGTGCTCGGAGCCAGGGCGAGGGAGGTGCTCCTGCCCGTGCTCCTGATGCCCCTGCTTTTCCCCCTGCTGGTGCTCTCGGTGTCGGCGCTCAACCGGGTGCTCACGGGGGGAGCGGGGCTCATGGACATAGCTGGGGAGGTGCGCCTCTTGGTGGCGTACACGGGGGTGAGCTCAGTTATCGCCCTTCTCACCTCTGAGGCGGCTCTTCAGGAGTAGCCTGCAGAAGGAGCACACCTCCCCCGAGGCTGGGAGTCCGCAGTTTTTGCACTCCACGGCTTCTGCGGAGGGGCGCTCCCCCGCGAAGGCGGTGCGGTGCCTGAGGAACTGGGTGTAGAAGTACAGCTTTGTCCCCGGGGAGTGCTCCTCTATCCTGTTGAGCGCCTCCTTCATGGCTATGCTGGTGGCTCCCGCAGAGAAGGGGCACTCAAGCTCGTAAACGTAGTCTATCCCCCTCACCAAGGCGTAGGTGGCGGTCTCCTTCTCGGTGAGCAGGCACAGGGGCTTGACCTTGGGCAGGAGCTTCGGGTGCCATGCCTCCGCTCTGGGTCCCTGCCTGGCGAGCAGCTCCAGGTTCCAGCGCAGCAGGTTGGAGAGCAGCACGCTCGCCTCGTCGTCCAGGTTGTGACCCGTGGCGAGCACGTGGTAGCTGCCCTCAAGGGCAACCCTGTTCATCACGTGCCTCTTCACTATGCCGCACACGCTGCACACCTCCCTGGAGCCCCTGCGCAGCTCCGGCACCGCAAACCCGTGCTCCTCCTTCAGATTGAACACCCTCAGCCTGAGCCCCCTCTGCTCCGCGAAGGCCTCAGCCTTCTCCTTGGAAATGCGGGAGTAATTCTGCCTGCGGATGCCCAGGTCTATGTAGAGCCCGTCTGCCCTGTATCCCAGCTCGGTGAGGGCGTCCCACAGCGCCAAGGAGTCCTTACCCCCCGAGACCGCCACCAGCACCCTTGAGCTCCTGCTCATCAGGGAGTACCGCCTTATCGCCCGCTCCACCACCTCAAGGAAGCGCTCCACGAAGTGGCGCTCGCACAGAGCAAGGCGGTGCGCCCTGAGGTTTATCACCGCCCGCCTGCCGCACTTGGTGCACCTCATCTAACCACCCGAGATGGCGTGTATGAGCTCCAGCACGTCCCCATCACGCAGCCTGTAGTCCTCGGTTACCAGCCTGCTGCCAACCCTGGCGACCACGCTCTCCCTGCTCAACCCCAGCATGGCGAGCACCTCATCAACCCTCGTGCCTGCCTCAACCTCCCTGACGCTTCCACGGAATTTCACGGTAGCGGGCATGAAAGAAGCATGGCCGGGATGATTATAAATCCTTTTCTTTGTTACGCACCGCCCAATGCTGGGGTAGCTGGATGAAGGTGGGCATAGTAGGCGGTGCAGGCAGGGTTGGCTCAACGGTGTGCTACACCCTGGTGCTCATGAGGCAGGCTGATGAGGTTTACCTGCTTGACAGGGACTCCCGGAGAGCCGAGGGTGAGGCGATGGATGTGATGCACACCCTCTCAGCCGTCGGCAGCGATGCCGAGGTGCGGGGGGGCTCCGAGTACGGTGAGCTTGAGGGGAGCGACTTGGTTATCGTGACCGCGGGTGCCCCCCGCAAGCCGGGGATGAGCAGGCTGGAGCTGCGGGGCATAAACCGTGAAATCGTGGGGGAGATCGCCGCAAAGGTGGCTGAGTATGCTCCCGAGAGCATGCTCTTCATAGTCACCAACCCCGTGGACGTGCTCACCTACCACGCCTGGAAGGCGTCGGGCTTCCCACGGGAGAGGGTCTTCGGGCTGGGCACCTACTTGGACACGGTGAGGCTGCGCAGCATCCTCAGGAAGGAGCTGGGGGTGGGGTACGGGGAGGAAGCCTACATCTTCGGGGAGCACGGGGACAGCATGTTCCCGGTGTTCAGGCTCTCTCGGGAGTACCCCGAGGGCAGGCTGATGCAGGTGTACGAGGAGGTGCGCACCTCTGCGATGAAGGTAATCTCAAGCAAGGGGGGCACCTGGTTTGCCCCCGCTCTCGCCATAGCCAAGGTGGTGGAGGCGCTCGCCAGGGGCGGGAGGTGCACCCTCTCCACCTACCTGGAGGAGCACGGGCTATACTTGGGCTACCTTGCGGAGGTCTCAATGCGGGGGGTGAGGAGGGCGGAGTTTGAGCTCACCGAGGAGGAGCGGCGCATGCTGCAGCGCTCCGCCGAGGTTGTGGGCAGGGCTATAGAGGGCTGAAGTACTCCCTCTCAATCTCAAGCACCTCCTCGGGGCTCTGCGCCCTCATGTACGCCTCCAGCAGCTCCCTGTTGAGGCTCGTGAAGGTGTGCCCCCAGGAGAACTTGGAGAGCAGCCTCTGCGCATCCTCGGGGCTGCCCAGGATGTACATGGCTGAGGCGAGGGCTTCCACGGTGCTCAGCTTTGCGGGCTTTCCGTAGTTCACGGGATTTCCGGGCACCAGAAGGGGCAGCCGCCTGCTCCTGAGCCTCCTGCACCTCCTGAAGACCTCCACGGCGTGCTCCCAGGAGCAGTCCAGCGCCACTATCGCCGTGCCCGCGTCGCGCCTGCACAGGGGCACGGGGGAGAAGGGGTTGAGCAGCACCCCCCTGCGGGGCAGGGCTCTGAGGGTGCGCACCACTTTGATGAGCCCGAACCTGGCAAGCTTGAGGGCGGTGCACTTCTTGGGCGCGCACTGGGAGGCGTGGTACACCACCGCCCTCATTCTCCCGCCTCCCTCACCAGCTCCCAGAGCTGGGCTGGCGGAGGTATGCCGTGCACCACCACCCTCTCCTTCCCCAGCACCGCAAAGGCGGGGGCGTCGTTAACCCCGAGCTCCCTCGCATCTCCTGGGGTCAGCCTGAGCATAACGGCGCTCCTGTTCAGCCCCACCAGCCAGGGCTCGGGGTAGGGCAGGCGGGCGCTTCCGTTTGCAAGGTAGGCGAGCACCGGCTTGCGCTCCGCAACGCTTACACGGAGGGCGAGGTCCAAGCTGCTGAGCCACACCTCACCCTTAGCATCCCCCTTAACCAGCTCCAGGAGCCTCACCTTTCCCATGAGCCACCTGCCGGCGAGAGGATGGTTGCGGTCAACCAGCACGTGGGTGGCGTTCACCTTCAGGTAGCGCAGGAACCTCCCGTCCTTGGTGCAGGTCCTGTTGAGCACTGGGGTGAAGAGGTAGGTAATCGCCGTGGCGTTCTGGGAGATGCTCAGGTTGCCGCACTCCGAGCTCAGGCTTCGCCTCTCAGCCCACCTCTCCACAACCACGCTGGTGTTGCTCGCCTCCACCACCCTCAGGGAGTACAGACGGAGCCTCACCTCCCTCCCCGGCTCTGGCTCCACCCCGAACTCCCTGAGGAACTCCCGCGGCTCCATCACCACCCTCCTGGGGAGCACCATCCTCCTGGGCTCCCACCCTATCAGGCTGGTGTTAACCTCCCCGAAGGCCTCTTCAGGGGGTATGCTGGTGCTCCTCTCCTCCCCAGTCTGCATGCCCACGGCGAGCCTCTCAGCCCACCCGGGGAGCTCCCCCTCCCCTATGATGCCGGCGGCGGTGGCGTTGAGCACCTGGCTCCCGTTAAAGTAGGCAGCGTACTCCAGCACCACCCAGTCCCCCGGCTCAGCAACCTCCGGCGGCGATGCAGGGGCTTCTACCTGCGCTGCAGGCGCGCTTTCCTGCTGTGGCGCCTGGGTGCATGCCGCACCAGCAAGCAGGATGAGCAGCACCGCAAACCTAAAGCATCTTTGAGAAAACAACCGCATCCTCTCCATCCGAGTAGTACCTCCTGAGCACGCTCTTCTCCACGTACCCCAGCCTCCTGTAGAAGCGCATCGCCCCTGTGTTGGAGGCTCTGACCTCAAGCCACGCCTCAAGGGCTCGCCTCCTGCGCAGCTCGTTCTCAAGCACCAGCATGAGCGCCATCCCTATGCCCAGCCTCCTGAAGCTCGGGTGAACCGCAATCACGATTATGTGCCCCCTGAAGCTGATCACCCTTGCGGCGGCATACCCAACCACCCTCCCCCCGAGCTCGGCCACGAAGAAGGTTTCCCTGTGCGCCTCGTGCAGGTTCATTATGAACTCAGGGGTGTAGGGCTCGGAGAAGCACAGGCTCTGGATGTGGCACACCTGCTCCAAGTCGTCCGGCGTGAAGGTGCGGATTCTCAGCATCCCAAGCCCCTCACCCGAGCTCCTTTGCCATGTAGGCACCATACCTCTCATACCCCAGCCTGCGGTAGTACTCCCTCGTGCCTATGGCGCTGGTAACAAGCACCCTTCTGTACCCCGCTTCAGCCGCAAGCCTCTCTGCCTCCTCCAGCAGCCACCTTCCGTAGCCACGGTGCTGCGCTGAGCTTCCCCGCTCCCCCAGGGGCAGCGCCTCCCCGAGCACCCTGAGCTCCCTAACCACTGCGCTGCCCTCCACCTCCCACCTGTGGGCGCTCTCGGAGGGATACCTGAGCCTGAGGTAGGCGAGCAGCACCTCCTGCTCATCCTCAATGCTCAGGAAGAGCTCCTTACCCCCTG
>WANG01000046.1 GCA_015521945.1 Candidatus Hydrothermarchaeota archaeon | reverse complement strand
GAGATTCTTGAGGAGATAGCCACCGAGATATCCAAGGATGCCGGTGCGCTTGCCAAGCACGCAAGAAGAAAGACCGTCAAGGCTACCGATATAAAGCTGGCAGCCCGGTAGCCTCCCCCTTCTTTTTCTCTGCGGAGATGCCCATGCTGGATGAGCACGCTCTGGAGTGCTACAACAGGGCAGGTAGGATAGCGAGGGAGGTGGTCCAGAGGGGCGCGGACATGGTAGCTCCAGGTGTCAGGCTGCTTGACATCGCCGAGGCGGTTGAGGCAGAGATATCAAGGCTCGGAGGGAAGCCAGCCTTTCCGGTCAACCTCTCGGTAAACGAGGTGGCGGCTCACTACTCCCCAGTCCCGTGGGATGACCTAAAGCTGCAGGAGGGGGACCTGCTCAAGATTGACGTGGGGGTGCAGGTTGATGGTTACATAGCAGACACCGCTGTGAGCAGGGTGGCTGGCTCTGACGGTGAGAAGGAGGAGCTAATAAGGGCGGCTGAAAAAGCGCTGGAGCGAGCCATTGAGACTGTTGAGCCGGGGGTGAGCACCGCTCAGGTGGGGGCTGAGATAGAGGAGGTGATAAGGGGGATGGGCTTCAAGCCCGTGGAGAACCTCACGGGGCACCTGCTCACCAGGTACAATCTCCACAGCGGCAAGACCATACCCAACGTCCGCACGAGGCATGGGGAGGAGATTGAGGTGGGGGAGGTTTTTGCGATTGAGCCCTTTGCCACCACCGGTGCTGGAAGGGTGGTTGAGGGCACGGAGGCGGTGATATTCAGGTACCTGCGCGACCGCCCCATGAGGATGCCGGAGGCGAGGAAGCTCCTCGCCAGGGTCAGGGAGAGGTATGCCACCCTGCCCTTCGCCGAGCGCTGGCTGGCTGAGGAGATGCCCCGCCACAGGCTGCAGTTTGCCCTGAGGGAGCTCGTGTACTCGGGAGCCCTGCACGCCTACAGGGTGCTCAGGGAGAAGGAGCACGCCCCGGTTTCCCAGGCGGAGCATACGGTTGTTGTCACCGAGGACGGTGCAAGGGTGATAACCTGATGGGCATTCTGGAGGTGCGCCTCCGGGATGGCAGGAGGGTTGCCACCATAATGCTGCTCTTCAGGGACGGCAGGCTGCAGGGGGAGAGCTTCTCAGCCGGGGATATTAGGGAGGTGGTGGGGTATGGTGGTGTGAGGTTCAGGGTTGACGTTGAGGGTGAGGAGCGCCGGCTGCTGACCACAAGGGTGGAGATGCGCGGCGGGTATGCGGTCTTCCAGGACCAGAGCGGCGAGGTGCACGCCGTGCCCCTTAAGAGGCTCGCTGGACTGGTGGCGCAGGAGTAGAGTTATGGATGCGGAGGTTACGCAGGGGTGCAGGGGATGATGCGGAGGCTCAGAGACAGGCTGCGGGAGCTGATTGCGGAGCGTGCCCTTCAGGTGGCGGAGGAGGAGAGGTTTGAGCTCGCCTCCGGCAGGAGGAGCAGGTACTTCTTTGACCTTAAGCCCGTTACCCTGCACCCCGAGGGGTCTGCCGCCATAGCCGAGCTGATGCTGGAGAGGCTGGTGGAGCTGGAGGTGGAGTTCGCCGGGGGACCCGAGTCGGGTGCCATACCCATAGTTGCCTCGGTCTGCACCCTGAGCCACCTCAAGGGGACGCCTGTTCAGGGGTTCTACGTGCGGAAGGAGAGGAAGAGCAGGGGGACGGAGAGGCTGATTGAGGGCAACCTCAGGGCGGGCGCTTCTGCGGCGGTGCTTGAGGATGTCACGACCACGGGGGGCTCTGCACTGCGCGCTGTGGAGGCGGCGAGGCGTGCGGGGGCGAGGGTGGAGGCTGTGGTGTGCGTGGTTGACCGGAGGGAGGGTGCCGGGGAGGCTCTTGCGGAGCACGGGGTGAGGCTGTACAGCATATTCACACCCGAGGACTTCGGGCTCGGGTAAATTTTTTAGGTGCAGGATGCAAGCTGTACTACCATGGAGCTCACACCGATGATGCGCCAGTGGCACCGCTTCAAGCGGCGCTACAGCGATGCCATCCTCTTCTTCAGGGCGGGTGACTTCTATGAGATGTTTCATGAGGATGCGGAGATTGCTGCCAGGGAGCTGGGCATAACCCTGACCTCAAGGGGCAGGGAGAGGGGCAAACCGGTGCCGCTGGCGGGGGTGCCCTACCACGCCGCTGAGAGCTACTTGGTGAAGCTGGTCCAGAAGGGGTACAAGGTGGCGATATGCGAGCAGGTTGAAGACCCCAAGCAGGCGAAGGGGCTGGTGAGGAGGGAGGTTGTGAGGGTTGTCACCCCGGGCACGCTCACCGAGGCTGCGGAGGAGAAGCGCAACAACTACTTGGCTGCGGTGCTCCTGAGGGGCAGGCGTGCTGGGGTGGCGTACGCTGACCTGTCCACCGGGGAGTTTGCATGCGGGGAGTTCTCGGGGGAGAGAGCCGAGCAGGAGGTGCTTGACCTCTTGGCGTCCCTTTCTCCAGCCGAGTGCCTGGTGGGCTCACAGGAGGAGGAGCGCAGGGTCTCCGGGGCTCTGGGGAGCTTCATCACACCGGCGGAGGAGCTGTTTGATGTGGAGGCTGCGAGGCAGGCGCTGCTGGAGCACTTCGGGGTAACCTCCCTCCACGGCTTCGGGATTGAGGAGCAGGACTTAGCTGTGGCGTGCGCCGGTGCCGTGCTGCAGTACCTCAGGGATACCCAGATGGGAGCGGTGGGGAACATAACCACCCTCCGGAGGGTCTCCCAGGCGGAGAGGATGCTGATAGATTCGGCAACCCTGCAGCACCTTGAGGTGCTCAGGAACATGCGTGAGCGCACCGAGAGCCGCACCTTGGTGGAGGTGATGGACAGAACCCTGACCCCCATGGGAGGGAGGCTGCTGCGCCGCTGGCTGGGCAGCCCCCTCACGGATGTGCGTAGAATAGGGCGCCGCCTGGATGCGGTGGAGGAGCTGCTCTCCCACCCGGAGCGCCTGGAGGAGGTGAGAGCCCTGCTGAAGGGCATGGGGGACCTGGAGAGGCTGGGGAGCAGAGTGGTGAGGGGATGCGCAACCCCGAGGGACCTGGCGGCTCTGCGGCGCTCCCTTGAGGTTCTGCCGGAGCTGAAGAATGCCCTCTCCGGCTTCGGCTCTGAGCTGCTGAGGGAGATAGCCTCGGAGCTCAAGCCCCAGGAGGAGCTGGTGGAGAGGCTGAGGAGGGGGATAGTTGACTCACCCCCGGCGAGCCTGAAGGATGGGGGGGTGATAAGGTCAGGTTACTCCCCGGAGCTTGACAGGCTGAGGGAGGCGTGCACCAAGGGTAAGGAGTGGATTGCGGAGTTTGAGAGGCGGGAGAGGAGGCGCACGGGCATCGCTTCCCTGAAGGTGGGGTACAACAGCGTTATAGGGTACTACATCCAGGTGACGAAGCCCAACCTCCACTTGGTGCCCGAGGACTACATAAGGAGGCAGACCTTGGCTGGGGCGGAGAGGTTTGTTACGGAGGAGCTGCGCAGGATGGAGGCTGAGATAGCCAGCGCCCACGAGAGGGCGGTGAGGCTTGAGGAGAGGCTGTTTGAGGAGATGGTGAGGGAGTGCGCATCCCGCTTCCCGGAGATACAGCGCACCGCCATGAGTGTTGCCAGGCTGGACGTGCTGCAGAGCTTTGCCTTAGTTGCCCTTGAGAGGGGGTACACCAAGCCCGAGGTGTTTCATGGAAAGGAGGTGGTGATAAGGGCGGGGAGGCATCCCGTGGTGGAGGTGTACGAGCAGAACTTCGTGCCCAACGATACCGAGATTACCGAGAGGGAGCACGTGGTCATAGTCACTGGTCCGAACATGGCAGGAAAGTCCACCTACCTGCGCCAGGTGGCGCTGATAGTGCTGCTCGCTCAGGCGGGGAGCTTCGTGCCCGCCGAGGAGGCGAGGATAGGGGTGGTGGACAGGCTGTTCACCAGGGTGGGGGCGAGCGACGACCTCAGCTCGGGCAGGAGCACCTTCATGGTGGAGATGCAGGAGACGGCGAACATACTGCACAACGTCACCGACAGGAGCCTGGTGGTGCTGGACGAGATAGGGAGGGGCACCAGCACCTACGACGGTATGAGCATCGCCTGGGCGGTGGCGGAGCACCTGCACAGGCTGGGGGTGAGGGCGCTGTTTGCAACCCACTACCACCAGCTCACGGAGCTTGAGCGACTCCCCGGGGTGTGCAACTGGCATGCGGCCGTGAGGGAGGAGGGGGGCAGGGTGGTCTTCCTGCACAGGGTGGTGAGGGGGTACGCTGACAGGAGCTACGGCATACACGTGGCGAGGCTCGCGGGCATGCCGGAGGAGGTGATTGCGAGGGCTGAGGAGGTTCTCTCCCTAATGGAGGGGAACGAGAGGGAGATACGCACAGCCAGGAGGCGCAGGAAGCTGGCGAAGCTGCTCTCTGACCCGGCGCAGCGCACTCTGGAGGCTGCACCCCCGGCGGAGAGCGAGGTGCTGAGGGAGCTGAAGAGGCTTGACCCGGAGCAGATGACGCCCCTGCAGGCGCTTCAGGAGCTCTTCAGGCTCAAGCGTCTTGCTGGGAGCTGAGCCTGAGAACCGCATCCTCGTACCCGAGGGTTTCCACGAGCTCCAGGAAGCGCAGGTGAGCCCTTATGCACCTCTCAAGCTCCTCATCGGGCACGCTGCTGCCGCTGCGCTCCTTCCTGAGCAGCCCGAGGAGCATGTCCACGGGTTTTGATGCCTCGGCTAACACGTGGGTGCGCACCGGTATGCCACGCCTCTCAAGCACCCTGCAGGCGCTCTCGCTCAGGTTTATGCAGGCACCCCTGCGGGTGCACTTGGAGGCGATGTAGGCTGCCTCCCTCTCACCCGCCCTCTCCTCGGCTTTCAGCAGCCTCCCGGCGGCGCTTCGCCACCTCTCCACATCCACCCTGCCGGACACCCTGGCGCGGAGGCTGAGGAGGAGCACGTCCTGGAGGAACTCACGCTTGGCGAGCTGGTGCAGGGGGTCCAGGTAGCAGTGTATCCTGCACCCCTCCGCCGCCCTCAGGAGGGGCTCAAGCCTGAGCGTGCCGGCCTCCTCGGGGGTGAGAAGCCCGTCTTCAACCATCAGGTTGAGGGCTTCTGTGTAGTCAGCCACCCTGAGGTAGTCCTCGCAGGCTGGAGGCAGCTCCAGAAACAGCTCGGTGGGGCGGTTCTCCCTGAGCCATGCCGCCGCTCTTGAGGCTGAGCGCGAGGTGTTGAGCATGCTCAGCACGTGCACCTCACGCATCCAATCAGGTTGCCAGGGAGGAACGTTTGCAAGGTTGGAGAGTTGGGGGGTTACTCCTTAGAGCTCTGACCATGCTAAGCCGCAGGGGCACCACCGAGAAACCTTTTTAAGCGCTGAACAGAAGTTTTAGTTATGAAGAAAACTAAGAAGCTGAGGCTTAAAAATTTTCGTGGTGTCAGAGAGGGAGAGGTTGAGCTCGGGAGGATGACGGTGCTCGTAGGAGCGAACAACTCAGCGAAGAGCACCATCCTTGAAGCGCTGTTTCTTCTCCCGAATCCGCTGCGCCAGGTTCCATATGTAAAGCCAGATGAAAAAGCTCCCCTGAGGGCTGCCTCCCTCATCCACGAGATTCACAGAACCCTCACAAGCGCTGGATACGCCTTCCTGCTCTACAGGTATATAGCAGAGAAGGCGGAAGTGTCCCTGGATAATACCTCGCTTGAGTTTGTGAGGAGGGGGTCGCAGATATACCTGGGTACAAATAAGCCCCTTCCTGAACCTTCATACTTAAGAATACCAGAATTACTTAACATCAAGCCCTTCGGGAGCCTTGCAACGTCTGCTGATACAATAATAGGCTCAGATTCACCCCACTCGGAGGTGAGGATTCTCGGAGAATCCCTCCTCATATCATCGGAGCTCGTGAGGCATGCGTGGTGGTACATGCATCAGAACTGGGTAAATATAATGAATACCGGCATAACCAGGGAGGTGGCTGCTGACATCTCACGCCTGGTCAGTGAGGAGTTTGTCAACATAACAATTGAGCCGTTTCTTGGAGGAAACCTTTCAATGTTTGGGTTTCTTAAAGACGGTACCAGAATCAGGCTTGGGGACCTTGGAGCAGGCGTTCAGGTGTACATAACCGCCAGGATACTCCACGAGGTTGCAAAGCCGGAGTTTCTCCTCTGGGATGATGTGGAGGCTCACATGAACCCGCGCATGCTCATCAGAGCTGCAGAGTGGTTCTCTGAGCTGGTTGATAGGGGTGTGAGCGTGGTGGTCACCACCCACAGCCTTGAGGCAGCTAAGATAATCGGAGAGCTCGTTGAGGATGCGAGAATCTGCACGATGACCCTGAGGGACGGGAGGCTTGAGTCCAGTGAGCTCTCACCAGATGAGGTTGAGAGGCTGATGTCTGCAGGTATTGATGT